>JACPLO010000004.1 GCA_016186495.1 Candidatus Niyogibacteria bacterium | reverse complement strand
TTAAAAATTTAAAAATTGAAAATTCCAATGCGAAACATTGGTTGGGCAGGCCTTATTCCGAAGTTACGGCCTCTTTTTTGCCGAGTTCCTTGGGGATCTTTCACCCGTTCGCCTTGGTCTTTTCGACCTGTCCACCTGTGTCGGTTTGCGGTACGGTTTCCATATTTTTAACTCTAGAGGTTTTTCTTGGAAGGCCGCTCAATTGAATTTTTGTATCCGTGAACACAAATTTTCACGGCATTTGGGCTGACGCGTTCCGGATTTTCCTGGAACGCACCCTTAAGCCGCGAACACAAATCCAATAACATGCTCAATTTACTGGCCTTCGTCGCCTCATTAAAAAAATACGGAAGTCACGGAATATTAACCGTGTGCCCATCAGCTACGGCTTTCGCCATCACCTTAGGACCGACTAACCCTTGGCTGATTTTCATTGCCAAGGAAACCTTGGACTTTCGGCGTGCCGGTATCTCACCGGCATTGCGGTTACTTGTGCCAACATTCTCACTTCTTAACACTCCACTCCGGCTCGCGCCGTAAGCTTCAACGCGTTAAGAACGCTCTCCTACCATACGGAAACTTAAGAAAGGCGGCGACGATTTTCGCGTCGCCGAAAATTGGTCGAGGGGGAAGGGCGCTAATCCTTCACCTCCGCGTTTTTGGCGCGGCGCTCGCTTTGAGCTTCCCCCCGTAAAAAATTAAACATAAAAACCTTTCTTAAGTTTCCGTATTCTCGCCTTCGGTACTCTGCTTAGCCCCGATTATCTTCGGCGCAAAATCTCTTGACGAGTGAGCTGTTACGCACTCTTTAAAGGATGGCTGCTTCTAAGCCAACCTCCTCGCTGTTTAAGAAACTTTACCACCTTAAAAAACACTGAGCAGAAATTTAGGGACCTTAGGCGGAGATCTGGGCTGTTTCCCTTTTGACCGATGGAGCTTAGCCCCCATGGTCTAACTGCCTGCTAATGCTCTTGGTATTCGGAGTTTGATTGGACAGACGAGGTTTCCCCCTGTTCTGTCCATCCAGTGCTCTACCCCCAAGAGATTCGGCAAACGCTAACCCTAAAGCTATTTCGGAGAGAACCAGCTATTACCAGATTCGATTAGCTTTTCACTCCTTACCACAACTCATCCGATGGCGTTGTACGACCAACCGGTTCGGGCCTCCTTCCGCCTTTCGGCGGAATTCACCCTGGTCATGGCAAGCTCATCTGGCTTCGGGTCTTATGCGAACTACATATAATCGCGCTCTTCACACTCGGTTTCCCTGTAACTCCGTCCTTATGGACTTAGTTAAGCAATACGCATAAACTCGTTGGCTCATTCTTCAATAGGCACGCCGTCACCACTGATACGCTTGCGCGCGTCAAAGGCTCCGACTCCTTGTAAGCTTATGGTTTCAGATACTATTTCATCGCCCTCACCGGGCTGCTTTTCACCTTTCCCTCACGGTACTAGTTCACTATCGGTTTCAAAGAGTATTTAGCTTTGGGAGCTAGTGCTCCCTGCTTCCCCCGGACCGTTCATTTTCCGAGGTACTCAAGAACGATAAAAAAAGATATTTTAATTTCGCTTACAGGACTATCACCTTCTTTGGCGCTGTTTTCCAACAGTCTTCTGCTATTAAAATATTTTGTAACTCTTAAAAATTATCGCCTTACAACCCCCGTCCAAAATTTTTGCTTGCGCAAAAATTTCAGCGGGTTTGAGCTGTTCCCTTTTCGCTCGCCGCTACTAAGGGAATGTGCGTGCGAAGCACGCTTTGTTTTCTTTTCCTCCGCTTACTGAGATGTTTCACTTCAGCGGGTATGCTCCACTGCGAAGCAGTGGTAATTGAGGTTTACTCAATCGGGTTTCCCCATTCGGAAATCTCCGGATCAAAGGTTGCTAGGCACCTCCCCGAAGCTTATCGCAGCCAAGCCACGCCCTTCATCGCCTCTTTGAACCAAGGCATTCACCATAAGCCCTTAATTATCCCGTTAGAAAATCTGTAAACTTTCTAACTTTTTCTTCTATTTTCTTCTATCTAATAAACCGCATTTCATTTGATAGAAGTTACCTGCTTATTTTTTCAAAGTTCTCTGTTATCTTCCAGCCAATAAAGATTCTTTTTAACAATCTTCATCGGCCGACCGACAACTAAAAACTCCGCTTTACTGGAAGCGGAGCCTTCAACGCATAATAACGCCACGAAATCATTTTCTCCGCTTTTTTAGTTTAAAATTTTCTTTTTTGATAAACATATTTATATCTTCTATGTTATATTTCCGTTTGAAAATAGTCAACCCCGTAGAATCACAAAGTAATTCTACGGGGTCAACCCCTTGCCAATAAGACAAAGGATTGAAAGAATGTCCGATTAATCGCTTATCGATTAGAAATGTCCTCCTGCAGTTTTTCCAAATAACGGGCAGCAGCTTCTTTTCCGCCAAGGCCAAAAGCCAAACCGCCGGCCAAAGCCAGCATTGCCATGAAAGCGGTAAATAAAGTCTGGACAAAAGGGCCCGCGATTCCCAACTGGTAAAGAGCGGCTAAAATTGAGAAAATCCAGACAGACCATTTAGCGATGCCTCCCAAAAAACCGGAAGAAGGAAGATGAGCGGCTCTTACCGCTCCAACCACGACTTTTTTCGTTGCGTTGGCAATCAAAGCGCCGACCATCAAAATTAAAGCGGCAACCACGACGTTAGGCAAATAAAACAGAACAATATCGCTTAAAAAAATGTTTACCTGATTTAATCCTAAAACATCAATGGCGGCGACCAAAAAAACGATCAGAAAAAACCACCTGACAACAGCGCCGAGAAAAGCTCCGCTGTCTAAACGAAAACCAGCCCGCGAAAGCGGTTCTTCCATACCTAAATTTTGAAGCGCGCGATCAACCTTAATACTGCGAATAATCTGCGCCACCACTTTACCGATTGCCACGGCAATTATCCAACCGATAATAAAAACTATAACAGCTACTACCAGCCGAGGCACAAAACTGACCACGCCGGTCCAAAGTTGCTGAAAAGACGCCACTAAAACATCTCCCCAAGTTTGTAATAACATATTTTAAATTCTTTTAAAGAAATTAACTGATAATCAATAAACTAAAGTTGTTGTGCACAAAAACTTTTTTTAATTTCGACCTTATTTATATAATACCATAAATAATAAGCTTTTTTAAGCACCTGTGGAAAACTTAAAATTGGAATTGGGTCATACAGAACTCAACCCTGTGGCTTTTCGCGTGCTTATCCTGTTAAATTTGGGCTATTTAGTGGGCATTATAGGAATTGGACCTATGACCTTTCCGATGTGAACGGAACGCTCTACCACTGAGCTAAATGCCCAAAAATTTAACAGGATAAACGAACGCTCTACCGCTTAAAGGCGCCTTCTAAATATCAAGTTTGTTTAATAATTTCTCATGCGGGTGATCCAGGATGTCACGGACAAATTTATCATACATTTCTAAACGATAAAGAAATTCTTTTTCGTTGAGAAACGCGTAATCCAGTTCTTTGCCCATTTCCGCCTCCAGCCATTTCAATACTTTTTCCATTGCTGTTTTTTTAACGCCGTCTCCCACCACCAAAAGATCTAACCGCGATTTTTTTTCTTGGAGAAAAATTCCGGAAATAATTATCAATTTTATCCGGCCAAGTCTTTTAATTCTTTTGGTAATTTCATCTCGGGAAACGGAAAAAGAATTAAGCACCAATCCCTTCAAAGCGTTATAAAAAGGAAAAAGCGGATTTAACTTCATGCCTCGCGCCTTTTTCTTCTGCTTTTCTAAAACAATAAAATCTATGTTTTTTAAAAGCGTTATTTCCCGGCGCGCGGCCGCGGCCGAAGAACGAACGCGTTTAGCCACTTCTTTATTGTTAAAAATCTCTTCCGGATGAAGCATAAAAATCCGAATAATCTTTAATCGTAAAGAAGAACCGAAAAGTTTGTCTAAAATATTTACCGCCATACTTATTATAATGATAACACTTTTAACAAAAATACGCCCCGCGACTGCGGGGCGTATTTTTGTCATTTAATCTCCACCGTTGCTCCCGCGGCTTCCAGTTTTTTCTTAAGCTCTTCCGCTTCTTCTTTTTTAAGGCCTTCTTTAATCATTTTCGGCGCGGCATCCACCAAATCCTTGGATTCTTTTAAGCCTAAACCGGTTAATTCGCGCACCGCTTTAATCACCTGAATTTTCTGGCCGCCAGCCGCTTTTAGCTCCACGTTAAAAGAAGTTTTTTCTTCTCCCGCGGCTTCGCCGGCCGCCGGCGCCGCGGCGCCCGCCATCATCATCGGCATAGCCGCCGAGACGCCGAATTTTTTCTCCAAAACTTTAACCAATTCCGAAAGATCAAGCACGCTCATCTGCTCCACTTTTTCCACGATTTCCTTGAATTTAGCCGGTACGGCTATAACTTCTTCATTTTTTTCTTCTTTTTTTGTTTCTTCGGTCATAATATATTGTATTTATTTCTTAATTTCTTTTTTGATTTGTCCTAAAACACTGACAAAATTCCTCATTACTCCGCTCAAAGCTCCGACCATGCCTTGAACCGGCGAATTAATAACATTAACAAACTGGCCTAAAAGCGTATCGCGCGGCGGAATAACCGCCAATGCTGAAACCATGCTTTCGTTAATATAAGCTTTTTCAAACACGCCGCCTAAAATCTTAACGCTTTCCTTGTGTTTTTTTACGAAAGAAAAAAGATTCCGGGCTGGCGCCACCGCGTCATCATACCCCAAAACTAAAGCCAATTCCCCTTCCAGCGGCGGTTTTTCTCCGCTAAAACCAAAACCGTCCAGCGCGCGATTAATCAAAGTTTTTTTCGCCACCTTATAATCAATGGTGTCTTTTCTAAGATTATTTCTTAATTCTGAAACATCTTTTACGCTAAGCCCGTGAAAATTAACGAATATGGAAATCTGCGATTTTTCCAGTTTAGAATGGATATCTTTGATAATTTCTTCTTTTTTCGCGCGAGTGATAGTCATAAAAAAATCTGCGATTTTAAAACCGCAGAAAATAAATAACGTCGCAACGTTAAATTTTTCCTCGGCAGGGCTTATCTTATCTGCCTGCTGTCTGCGGATAATAATATAGTTTAGTAAAAATAAAAAAATCCGTCAAGGGATAATTATCACGAATTCTCCTCTTTGACGCTCATTGATAAAATGCGCGGCCGCGTCTTTTAGAACGCCGCGCCAAATTTCCTCGTAAATTTTAGTAATCTCGCGGGCAACCGCGATTTCCGCCGTGTCGCCCAATACTGCGGCTAATTCCGCGAACGCTTTTGCCACGCGATGCGTGGATTCATAAAAAATAACCGGCTCAACGCTTTCCTGAATCCGCTTAAAAAATTTCTGGCGGCCTTTTTTGCGCGGCGGAAAACCGAGAAAAAGAAATTTATCCGTATTTATACCGGAAACAGACGCCGCAGCAATCAAAGCCGAAGGGCCCGGCACGGCAATCAGGCGAACCGCGGGCAGTTCACGCCTGATAAAATCAATCAAGCGCGCGCCCGGATCGGAAATGCCCGGCGTGCCGGCATCGCTGACTAAAGCCGCGCTTTTTCCCGTTTTTAAAAAATCGGCGATTTTTTGGCAGGATTTTAATTTGGAATATTGATGATAAGAAACAAGCGGCTTTGAAATTTGATAATGCGCCAGAAGTTTTCGCGTCACCCGCGTATCTTCGCAAATTATAAAATCCACCGCGCGCAAAACCTCCAATGCCCGAAGCGTAATGTCTTTTAAATTCCCGATTGGCGTCGCAATAACATAAAGTATCGGCATAAGAATATTTTAATATGAAAAACTCCGCCAAAACAATAAAGCCCCGTTGAAAATAAAATTTCCAACGAGGCGAAAATGTTAATTATAATTTAATTTTTTGTTGATAATAATCATCAACATAAGCATCAAAAAGCTCGCTTAGCCGGCTGGTAATGGGACCGCCTTTACCATCTGTTCCTATATCTAAAAAATGTTCATCTATTTTCCTTATGGGAATAATCCGGTTTGAAGAAGAAGTAATGAACGCTTCTTTGATAAACTTTAATCCGTCTAAATGTATTCCGTTATTTGTAAAAATAAATTTATCGGATATAGAATCTATTTTCAATAATGTCCGGTAGGTAATTCCTTGAAGAATACTTGAAGATTTTGCTCCGTGAACATAATATTTGTTGCTTATGCCAGACCAGAATATCGCGAAAAAATTTCCTCGGGATGTTTCCGTAAAAAAATGTCCGTATTGTTTTGGCGTAAAATACAAAATATCATCGTAATCAGGAGAAGATCGTTTTTCTATCTGAGCATAAACATATCCGCCGGAAACTTTTAAATTCGGCATTATTCTTGAAAATTCAAAAGTTTTAAGAGCCAGCGGTTTTTTTTCTTTTTTTAATCGGATCTTTATCAGAAAAATAAGCGGTTCAGCCGCGCCTTCTTCGCCTAAAATAACATCCAAACGGAGAATTGATTCTTTTAAGCCGGCGCTTTCCAAAGCCTTGGCGATAAAAAGAGACAATTCATCAATGCTGTAAGGAATTTTTATCCGGCAGAATTTTACTGAATAAAAGAGCCGTTCCAAATGTTCGGCTAATTTAAAACAAACCGACCCTCTCGCCTCCATCACTTCAAAGGGACTAAAACCGCGTTCCATTGTTTCGCCGGAAACAATTTTTTTAAAAAGAGAAAAAATATTTCTGTTGCCGACGCAAATATCAGCTTCCTCAATTGGAAGAACTTCGTTCTGGCTGATCATATAAATTTTTTCCATCTTCTTTTTCCTCCTTTCTTATATTTAATTGTCAAAGATTTGATTTAATAGATTATCTTAATTCGTTAAAAAAAGCAAGTATCTGCTTTAATTATCGGATATTAAAAGCATCGCCCGCGGTCTGATTGCGCTCCAGATAATCCGTGCTAACAACAAGCGCCGCGATACCCAAGCCCAAAATCAGCAAAAATCCCGCCAAAAACTTCCAAAATTTTTTATCAAGATATTTCATATAGATTTTATTTTATCAAGAATAGACTGAAGTTGTTGGGAAGCGCCGGGGTTGACGGCGATTCCTTGCTCTATAATTTGGCGGGCTTTTTCCGGCTGATTGGTATCAATGTAAAATTCATAGGTTTTTAAATACCCGTAGATATAAGCCGGCTCAACTTTTATGGCTTTCAATAAATTTTCTTCAGCTTTTTGATTGTCATGAAAATAATAACCGTAAAGATCGCCGAGATTCAGATAAGCGACGGAATTATCGGGACGGATAATTGCCGCGAATTTCCAAGCTTGCGCCGCGCCCTCCCAATCGCCGATTTTTTTCCGCAAAATTCCCAACTGCAGCCAGCCCTGAAGATAATCGCTGTTATCTTTCAGAGTCTGAATTATAACCTTGATCTGTTCAATATCTTCATTGCTCGCGCTTTTTGGAATATTTCTTGAAAGATCCGGCATTTGATTTTCAGAAACAACGCCTTGAAATTCATCACTTGGCCGCTTAATGTCCAAGTGATCAGAAGACTCTTTTATTCCTAAAGATTCCTCTTGTTTTATTCCTAAAGACTCCTTTTGAGAAATTTGAGAATTTTGCCAGTCTTGCCAAAAATAAAATCCCACGCCGGCAATGACAAGAATAAAAAAAATAACAAAAGAAATAATTTTTATTTTAATACTCATAAACTCTATTCTACCAAAGCAAAAACCCCCTGAAAAGGGGGTTTTTGCGCGTCCTGATTCCGCTTTAGCGGAACGAACAAAGTCCACAAGGAAGACTTAGTTAGGACTGGTGAAGTATTCAACAGTCATACTGGTACCCGGCAAACCGGAAACATTGTAACCATTAGTGAAGTCAAGATCATAAATGGCATTCGCGGTCGTAGTGGAAATCGGCGACCAGATAAAGTCATTATCTGCGCCTCTGTCTGTAGTAGAAGCCGTGAACATATTGCCAGCAACATTTCCTCCTCCTCCTGCGCCAAGATTTGTAGTGTATGCGGCATCACCGTCAAGTGTCACACTAATCGTTTCTACGCCAGTTATAGATTCTACGTTAGCAACCGTGCCTCTAAATTCAAAGTACCTGGTAATTCCTGCTGGAACAATATAAGTAGTGGTCGCGGTGCAAGCGGTTGTACCTTTGTCAGGATAAACTTCAACCGTGATTGGACTGTTATTGGCGCCAGCAGCTCTAGTAACGTTAGTCACATCTGCTCTTCCATTCACGCAATTTCCATAGTTAATCAGACCGTCTGAAGTAAAAGCAGTATCATTAGTGGAGAAACCGCTATCAGTGAAAACATACAGGCCATAAGTGGAAGTAGTAGCTTGAACCGAAGAAGAGCCAATCGAGAATGACCATTTATACAAAGCCACATCTCCATTATTAGCTTTTACGCTGAATCGATAAAGACTCTTGCCGGATTGTGTTCCAACGGTTAGAGATCCGCTGTTCGGCACTGAAATCTTTGCCAAGGTCGGATAAGATTTCATAATACGCACTCCTGACGGATTTCTATCAGTTGTCCCGCCGTTGATAGTATTTCCGGAAGCAACACCAGTTCCATAATTGCCGTTAAGGCCGACATTATTTCCGTCATAACCGACAATTAAGAGGTCGCCGGAACCAGTCAAAGGTCCGGAAACGCCCATCGCGGCAATATCACCTTTAATCGTAAGGACTTTCGCGCCATCGCGCGGAATTCTGAAATTAGTGATTACGCTGGAAGTGGCATTATCACCAGTCGGGAATACGGCTGTCCCAACTTGAGTAGAGCCGTCCCATAAGGTTACTTGCCTGCCTACTAAATCAACCGGCGTGTTGGAAGCGGCGCTCGTTATTTCCAAAGCAACTTGCTTAAGATCAATTTCTTCATTACTCGCCGCAAATCTGATTTTGCCAAGAATTACGCCAGTGGCGCCGGCATTAACAATAACATAGCCCGGGCTATCAGTATCAAGCGTTACCGCCAAACTGCCGCCAGTCGCGCCGGTCATATCCTGGCCAATGGAATCAGTAAAAGTTTCACCAATAGTCTGGCCGCTGGTTACGCCGGTCGCGCCGGTGTAAGATTGGCCGTTATTGATTCCCCATCTGAAAATATCGCCCGCGCTGATGCTGGAAGCAACATTACATTTCAAACTAATGGTCTTGGAAGTGCCTTTGCTGACAACCAAACCAGAACCGTCAAAGGTAAAGGAAGTTCCTGAACCAGTCTCGGATGGATTAACAATGTTTGAACCGGTTGTTACCGCCGTAGAGCCGTCATAAAGTTTACAGCTGGTCAGTTCGGTCGCGGCGGCGGTTACCACATCATAAGCCAAAGGAATAGTTGTTAATCGGACATCTTCTCCGGAAGCAGTTGAATCCAAAATGTAGTTTGCAAACAGGAATTGGTCAGCGCCGGCAATCACGGTTTGAGCAATCGGAATAGTAGAAACAGACACAGTCAATGCGCCGGTTTTCGCGGTCATCGCACTCAAAGTAATAGCTGAAGTCGGGCTGGGCGTAATGGTTACGCCAGTGGTCTGGCCGGTAACCGTAGTCCATTGAGTGCTTGGCGTAGTGGAAGCGGTAATCGTCACATTATTGGTAATATCCGTTCCTAATTTGCCTTTTAAGGTGTAAATATGAACGCCGGACGGAAAAGTAACCGAATCGGTAAAGGTAATCACGCCGTCGCCACCAATGCTGGAAGCGCCGGTCGTGTCAGGAGTGGCGCTGCCGTCAACCGGACCAGCCACTACCGCGCCGTTCGCATCATATAAAGAAACGCTGGTAATGTCGTTAACATCCGCATCTGTTCCTTCCGAACCAAGCGTAACGTTAAAGTCCATCGCGCCCACGGTAATTGATTCGCCTCTGACATCAACGCTAACCGCGCCTAAAATTTGATTAGCTTGGTTAATGGAGACGTTTTGGGCGGCCACGGAAGTGGAATTGGAAACAGTCATTGTTCCGGCGGAAATAGTCACGATCGCGGAATCATACCAGGGATCTTCAGTATTGGTGAAACAAGCAGTACCCGTGCTCCCGACACAAGAGTTAGTCTGCGGAGCGGTCAAGCCATAACCGTAAGTTTCTCCTTTCAAACCAAGATCAGTTCTCTTGGCAATATCAAAAGCAATAGTGCGGGCTGATCCGGCGGCAATATCGCCTTTAATGGAAATATCTTTGGAAAATCCTTTGTCAATCAAAATGCCGGCTGTCCCATTGCCAAAACTGGCGGTGTAATATTTTCCGTCAGAACTGACCATAGGAGTATATTCCTTATCATCCGCGATAACCTTAAGATTGGCAAGGTCGTCTTTGGAAGCAGAACCGGATTGATACCAGCGAACTGATTCAAGATAAACTTTTTCCGCTGATCCAGCGGTAACGCGAATCGCCGAGAAAGTATAACCGGTCAGGCCAACTTCCTTGCTCTGATTAGCGCCCGGATCAGTGGCGCCGCGAAGCATGGTTACTGAACCAATGCTCAAAGATTCGTTAACGGTATGGCCGGCTCCGGAAATCGGAAGAACGCCGCTGACCGCCGCTCCGCCGACAGTATTAACGCCCACCAAATTCAGGTAAGCGATCTGTCCGGCATAAGTGGAAGTATCAGCGCGATTGCCGCCAATAGTCATAGTCCGGCTTTGTCCGGCTTTAACCACAAAATCTTCCGTCAAGGTTGCTTGATGGACAGAATTCAAAGTCTTAGCCACGCCAAGCTGAACGCCTTTTTCGTCCAAAAGCACGACTCCGGCAAACACGGCGTCATTTGCCAAGCCAGTTCTTTCAACAACTAATGAATCAACAGTCACGTCAGCACTGCCGGCTGTAAATTTCACAACCGTGAAAGGAATTCTGGTGGCATTGTCCGGCGCCAAACTTCCGCTGGGCTGGACTCCCGCTTCAACCTTCAAACCCGAACCGGTAACAACCGTCGTCGGAGTGGTGGGGGTAGTCGGAGTGGTAGGAGTAGTCGGAGTCATTGCCGCGACCGAAGAATATTTTGCCTTGGAAATAGAGCCAAAATATCCGGCAGCCGGGGAAACTCCATTAGCGGCTTGCCAAGCGCTAACCGCTGATTTAGTTACAGAACCGAAATAACCGGTTGCCCCGCCGCTAAAACTATAGTGGCCGGTACCGATCAAATAATTCTGCAAACATTTCACATCATCGCCCTTCGCGCCTAAAGTAAGGTCACGGGAAAATGAGCAAGCAGCTGTGGTTGTCCCGCCTTGCAACGTTGTAAGTTGCGATTGCAAAGTGTTGATTTGGGCGAGCAATGACGCAATTTGCGCCTGCAGATCAGAAACCGCGTCGGCCTGAACCGCTAACGGAGCAAGCATCATCGCGCCCGACAACCAAATAGTTGTAGTTGCAGTTATTAAGAGAGTGGAAACAATTTTTCCCTTGATTCCGCCTCTCTTTCTTAAATTACTCATAAATAATAATTTTAAATTTTATCGCATAGATTTATTTGCCGACTTCGACCAAGAGGCCGGCTTCATCCATGCTCTTAATTAACTAATAATCTTTCTAACTTTCAAATTTTTAAATTTTCAGCATTGAAGTTCCACTGTTCATAATTCTAATCGACCCAGCAGAACTCCAAAATTAGTTTGTAATTTTGTTTTTAATTCTCTATCTTCTAAACTAATCCAATTCAGAATTATTCAATTCTCAATGTTCAGTCTTTTGCTCCCTCTTTTAATTTTTAATTTTAATTCTTGGTTTATAAATTACTAAAAATCAAAAGATGAAGCAAACAGTTTTCACACCTTTTTTTATATTATAATTTAAGAAAAATCATCCGTAAAGAATAGTTGTGGATAACTATTACACTACGGCATATCGGCGCCAACGCTTATCACCGGCTTTCCTTAAAATACCTGAATCCGCCATCGCGATTAAATCTCTCTGAACAGTCTTTTCGCTGATATTTTTATTAAACATAACAGACACCTCTCTCGCTCCCACCCAACCGTTATTTTTTACGAATTCCAATATTTTCTTTTGTCTATTAAACTTGATTTCAATTTCATCGTTATCATCATTATAAGGAACATTCTTTTTGTTGTTATTCATTAATTGCCTTATTTTTATCGTATCTGTCGTATTCGTATTTGCTATAATTTGGCTTTTAATCTTTACATTATTTTTTATTTCTAAATTATTGCTGTTATTGCTGTTTTCTTTATTATTATTGATTTTCTTAATATCTTTAACAATTAAAGCCTGTCCATTAAAGAAATTATTTATGCCAACCTGTCCTTTTTGTCCATTAGAATGTCCTTTATCAGGAGATTCTTTAGAATTATTTTCCGAAGAAACTATTTTTAAAACAGAATCAGACAAAAAAGCAGTTGGAGACGGTAAAATGTCTTTTTTACTATGATTGATAAAATCAACCAAAGCCCGATATTCTCGCTGTAAGACCTCAAAATTAACGGCAGAAATAAAAGCGCCAGCTGAAGCAATATCTAAAACACGTAAAATACTGCTGATTGATCCAGAGACAATTTCAATATTTTTCAACCGCCGATCCGGAGAATTATCGTCTAAAAAACTTAAGCAGTTAAAGATATCAATTCCTTTCTTTCTCAAAAGCCACTTAATCGGTTCTTTGTCTGAAAACAAATCCGTCACTCTATATAATGCTTCGGTTATTTTTTGGGTCCGCTCTTGAATATATTGGCGGGGATCCATAATTCAAGAATAAGCGAAATAAAAAATTCCGTCAATTATTGACGGAATTTTTTATTTCTGTTCTAATTTGCAAAGCAAAAATCCAGCGAACCGGCAATATAATTTGGTAATGAAATATAAAATAAAAATTCATTTTAAGATTCGCGCGGCAATATAACTTTGATTTTGAATTAAGAAATGCCAAAAAATTTTATGGCGTTTTGGACAATGGCTTCCGCTATTTTTTCAAAAGAAACGCCGCGCAAAACAGCGATTTTTTTGGCGATTTCTTCCACATAAAGCGGTTCATTGCGCTGGCCCCGATACGGCGCCGGCGCCACGTAAGGCGCGTCAGTTTCAATCATTAATCTGTCCAGCGGCATTTTTTTAAGGACTTCGTCATATTGCCGGGCGAAAGTGATTACGCCGGTAAAAGACAAATAAAATCCTAAGTCCAGAAATTTTTCGGCAATTTGCCAATCGCCGGCGAAAGGCATTAGAAAAAGATTTATCCGGATTTTGCGAGGGCCGGCAATGGAGCATTAACGGCTTTCCAATTTTTTTGGCAAGCCTAACCTGCGCGCGAAACGCGCCTTCTTGCTTAACGCGACTTTCAGGAGTTGTCCGGTAGTAATCAAACCCGCACTCGCCAATGGCAGCAACTTTCGGATGGCTTGCCAATTTTTCATAAAAATCAAAATCAAAAACTTCTTCGCGGGATTTAAAACCAACGCCTGAAGTTTCCTGTTCATCGTGATATGACTCTTCGGTATGAATCGGATGAAGGCCGACTGCGGCCCAAAAACCGTTGTATTTTTCCGCAAGTTCTACCGCGGCCTTTGAAGTATCTTTTTGCGTTCCGACATTGACGCAAAACACCCCGCTCTCAAGCGCGCGCTTAATCACTTTCTCGCGATCTTTGTCAAAAGCCTTAAACTGCAAATGAGTATGAGTGTCGAAAAGCCGTGGTTTTAACATAATTTCATTTTAATTTAAATTAAGAAATACTCCTTAATTTAAATTAAGAAATACTCCCAAATTGCTTTTCTCAACGCGGTAAGGGGGAGACCTTAAATCCCCCCTATTATAACAGGTCGCAAAGCGACCTATCCTGGACTCCCCCTTAATCGTTTCCAAAAGCAATTTGGGAGTATTTTTTAATTCACATAATTTCATTCCTTTCTCGGAAACAATCCTTTATGTTCTTTGAAGCGAAAAATTTTTAAATTTTTGGGCAAAATATCGGAAGAAACGCCGAGGATGTTAAAAATTTTCTCGGCCGTGGAAGGCATAAACGGCGCAAGCAGCCGGCTAACCCAAAACATTCCAAAAGCCAATTGCCAAAGCGCGGCTTGAGCTTTTTCCTTGTTATTTTTGACAAGTTTGAAAGGCTCATAATCCTGAATGTAACCGTCAAGCATTCCGATCAGGCGCCAAATAACATCGCCGGCTTTTTGGAAATCCAGTCCGGCCATCGCTTTTTGATATTCCGGAATAAAAAATTTTTCAATCTCCATTTCTTTTTTGAAAGCCGCCGCGGCCAAAGCCGTTTGCGCCGGTTTTTCCATCGCGCCGCCGAAATATTGAAAAATCATTTTACTGACGCGGCTGACGAAATTTCCCAAACCGTTCGCCAAATTGGCGTTATAATTTTCCTTGAATTTTTTCTCGGTAAAATCGCCGTCTTCAAAAGAAGAAATCTCGCGCAAAAGATAGTAACGCACGGCCTCGGCGCCGTATCTTTCGGCCAAATCAAAAGGATCAACCACATTACCCAAAGTTTTTGACATCTTTTGGCCGCGGGAAGTGATAAAACCGTGAACCATTATTTTTTCAGGCAAAGGCAGGCCAGCGGATAAAAGCATCCCCGGCCAAATGGCCGCGTGAAAACGAAGAATATCTTTGCCGATAATATGTAGATTCGCGGGCCATAATTTTTTAAACAAAGTTTCTTTTTCTTGGCCATAGCCGAGGGCGGAAATATAATTGGTTAAAGCATCGCCCCAAACATACATCGTCTGTTCCGCGTCGCCGGGCACCGGCACCCCCCAAGGAATATCCCGCGCCGGCCGGGAAAAACTTATGTCTTCCAAACCTTCCTTTAAGAAAGATAAAATTTCATTTTTTCGGCTTTCCGGCGTAATCTCCAATTCGCCGGAAACAATCGCTTTTTTGATCCGCTCCGTATAAGCGGAAAGTTTGAAAAAATAATTTTCTTCTTCAATCGCTTCCGGCGCCTGGCCGTGATCCGCGCATTTTCCGTCTGTTAAATCTTTTTCCGTGACAAACGCTTCATGCCCCACGCAATAAAGCCCGCGATAAGATTTTTTATAGATATCGCCTTTTTCGGAAAGCAGCCGCCAGATTTTTTGCGCGCCGGGAAAATGCCGCTTTTTATCCGAAGTGCGGATAAAATCATCAAAAGAAATATTTAAAACTTCGGCCAGTTTCCTGAATTTTCCGGCATTTTGATCCGCGAATTTTTCAACCGGCAAACCGGCTTGCGCGGCGGCGCGGCTGATTTTGGCGCCATGTTCGTCCGTGCCGGTTAAAAAATAGACTTCCTTTCCGAGAAGCCGCTGATATCTGGCCAAAGCGTCCGCCATGACGATTTCTTTGGCAAAACCGAGATGAGGCGAAGAATTGATATAAGCGATGGAAGTCGTCAGATAAAATTTTTCAGCCATGCCCTTTTTTGTTTTTTTCAATGTCATTGACGATTTCCATCAAAACCGCCGCGATCGGCACCGCTAAAATAAAACCGAAAAGTCCGGCAACCTGGCCGCCGATAACCAAAGATAAAATCACCAAGATTGAATTGACGCCTATGGTTTTTTTCACCACCAAAGGATAAATCAAATGATTTTCAAATTGCTGGACAATAACATAAAACGCCAAAACCAAAAGCCCTAAAACCGGTTTTTGGATAAAAGCGACCGCCACCGCCGGAATCGCCGCCATCACCGGCCCAAAAACCGGAATTATTTCAAAAATTGCCGAAAGAATCGACAAGAGAAGAGCATATTTGACCTGTAAAATAGTCAATCCCAGAAAAACCAAAACGCCCACCAAAATTCCCAGAAGAATCTGCCCTTGGAACCAACGCCCGATTTTTCTTCGGGAACGCGACCAGAGATCTAAAACATAAGTTTCTTTTTCTTTCGGAGAAATAATGCGCAGGAAATTCTCAATGCCGTCTTCCTGAACCGCCAGATAAAATGAAAGAATGATAATTAAGACCAAAGAAAGCGCGCCGCCGAAAACCGAAGAAATATTTTCAAAAAATCCGTTCGTCGCGTTTTGCAGCGATTCATTGACCGCGGAAAATATATCGCCGAAATAATCGTTAATAAATAAAGGCAGTTCGGGAAAAAACTGAATTAAGTATTGATGAGAGACATTGGCTTTAAAATAAACGGGCAACTGGGCGATGAAATCGGATAACTCATTGAAAAGCGGCGGAACAGTGATATAAAAAGCGGAAACTAAAACCAAAAACGTCAGCAAATAAGTCAGGATAACGCTAAAAACCCGCGGCACGCGGTAACGGCTGAACCAGCGCGCCACCGGATCCACGGCGGAAGCCAGAACCACGGCTAAAAGAACCACCGCCACTATTTCTCTGATCCAATACAAAAAAACAGCCAACAAAATCAAAAGCAGAGCGCGAATAATCGTGCCGGTCGTTATTTCAATGGTGGTTTTTGAATCGGGCATTTTATTTTTATTATATATCAAATCGCTGATTTTTCCAAAAGTTTTTGATAAAAATCAGCGTCTTGATGGGGGCCGATTATTGCCAGATTAAATCGGGAGGGGTGAAAAAGATCGCGCGCGGCGCGCGCCAGATCGTCTCGGGAAAACTTTTCCATCTTTTGCCAAATTTCCTCGGGCGAAAGAATTTTCTTTTGAAAAAACGCCTGCTCGCCGTAAAAAGAGGCGACTTCGTCCGAAGATTCAAAAGATAAAGCCATGGTGCCGCGCGCGTAATCTTTCGCTAATTTCAGTTCTTTTGCCGAAACGCCGTTCGCGGCGGCGCGCTTTAAAATTTCCGCAATTTTTTTCACGGTTTTTTCCAAACTGGCGTGCGGCACGCCGGCGTTCGCGGTAAAATATCCGCCGTAAGTTTCAAAAGAAATCTGGGTTCCCACATAATAAGCCAATCCCAGTTTTTCTCTGATCTCCATAAAAAGCCGCGAAGACATATTGCCGCCCAAAATAACGCTTAAAAGATTCAAAATATATCTTCGCGAATCAAACATATCATACCCTTGAACGCCTAAGACCAAATGCGTCTGATCCGTTTCTTTATGCTTTATTTTAACCCGCGGGCCTTTTTGTTTAAAAATAACTTTCGGCATTTTTTCCGGCCGGCCCGGAGAGAACGGCAAAAAAAGATCATTGATTTTTGAAAAAACTCTTTTAGGCGAAACATTGCCGGCGACCACCGCCAAAGTATTAGCCGGAACATATTGCTTTTGTTTGTATCCAACGATATTATTCCGGCTTATTCCTTTAATGCTCTGGACAGTGCCGGCGATGTTCCAGCCGGCCGGCTGGTTGCCATACATCAATTCGTCAAAAACTTCCCAAACATTCCGCTGCGGCATATCTTCATACATTGAAATTTCCTGAAGAATTACGCCGCGCTCTTTTTCTATTTCTTCGGGCTTAAACAAAGGATTAAGCAAAAGATCGGCGATAATTTCCAAGGCGCGGTCAAAATGGCGGTGGCTGCTTTTTATCCAAAAACCGGTTATTTCTTTGGAAGTAAAAGCGTTATGCTCGGCGCCCAAACCGTCCATTTCTCTCGCCACCTGGCCGGGCCGGGAACGCAGCGCGGTGCCTTTAAAAAACAAATGTTCCAGAAAATGCGAAACGCCGCTGATATTTTTCGTTTCATAAACCGAGCCGGTGCCGACTAAAATTAAAATCGTCACCGCTTCCGTTGACTTCATCGGCGCGACCAGGGCCCGCAAACCGTTCTTAAATTTTTTAGTTTCAATCATAAATTCAGCCGCCTGAATTTTTTAAAAATTTTGGCGGATAAAATCCAATAACATTTTAATCTTAATTCTTTCTTGTTTTCCGGTATCGCGATCGCGGACCGTCACGGTGTCATTTTCCAAAGTTTCAAAATCCACGGTCAGGCAATAAGGCGTTCCGATTTCGTCCTGACGGCGGTAACGTTTGCCGATGTTGCCGTTGTCATCCCAGATTGTCTCGGGAATTTCTTTTTTGACTGATTCATAAACCTCGCGCGCTTTTTCAACCAAAGCCGGCTTATTTTTCAAGAGCGGAAAAACCGCGGCTTTAATCGGCGCCAGCGCCGGCTTGAATTTCAAAAAAATTCTCTTTTCGCCGCCCATTTCGTCTTCCGTATAAGCTTCGGCCAAAAGCGCCAAAACTAGGCGGTCCACTCCGAAAGTCGGCTCAATGACATGAGGAATAAAAGTTTTTTTTGTTTCTTCGTCATAATAATCCAAGCTGTGATTCTTTAAATCAAAATCCGTCCGATAAGCCAAGCCGCAAAGCTCTTCGCGGCCAAAAGGAAAATCGTATTCAAAATCCGCGGTTTTTTTTGAATAATGCGCCAAATCTTCTCGCGAGAGGTTCCGCTCGTAAATTTTTTCTTTTGTTAAGCCGATTTGTTCCAGCCAAGCGCGCGTTTCCGCGACCCAATAATCAAAAAATTTTTGCCAGTCCTTATCGCTTTCAGGCGGCCGGATAAAATATTCAATTTCCATTTGCTCAAACTCGCGGCTGCGGAAAATAAAATCACCCGGGGAAATTTCGTTCCGGAAAGCTTTCCCGATCTGGGCGACTCCGAAAGGAATCTTGGGATGGAAAGAATCCACGATATTTTTAAAATTCACGAAAATCCCCTGCGCCGTCTCCGGCCGCAAATAAGTTTTAGCCGAAGAATCTTTGGCCGGCCCGACAAAAGTTTCAAACATCATATTAAACTGCCGCTCTCCGGCAAGTTCCCCGCCGCAATTTGGACAAGCGCGGTTTTTTATTTTATCTCCCCTAAACCGCTGATGGCATTTCTTGCATTCCGCCAAAGGATCGGAAAATCCGGCGGCATGCCCGGATTTTTCCCAGACGCGCGCGTTCATTAAAATCGCGGCATCCAATCCAAACATATCTTCGCGGCCGGAAACGAATTTCTTCCACCAAAGATTTTTAATGTTATTTTTAAGTTCAACTCCGAGCGGCCCGTAATCCCAAACGCCGGCCAGGCCGCCGTAAATTTCCGAACCGGCATAAATAAATCCCCGGCGCTTGGCCAAAGAAACTATTTTTTCCATTTTTAATTTTAAATCATCGTTTGCCATTTTAATTTCACATTTTTATGGCGCCACTTCATATTCATTATCTTTTATCTGCGGATCGGTTAAAAGCCGGGTCGTCAGGGCGTTCTTCGCGTCTCTGACAACCAAACCGACAAACTCATCCTCCCCTTCAGCTATCGCTTCGGAAATCAAAACCGGAGAAGCTCCGACTTGAGCCAAAGAAGGCGTGATTCCAATTTGAAAAGCCGCTTCAACGGCCGACCGGGAAATGCCTGTTCCGGCCGCCAAATCACCCACTTGCCAAATCACCCGGCCATTAACTTTATCATAAGAAATATCTTCATCCAAAGGCAAAAAATTTCCCTCCCAGCTTATGTAAGAAGGCAAGGAAGCGTAAACTTTGACATTTTTAAGATTATTTGAAGAATTAGCCAAAGACCAGACAACGGCGTAAGTGGTTTTCCGGTTGGCGCGGGGCGGCAAAGGGCCGGAATTTGGAATCAGCGAGGAATAAAAATAACCCTGCCGGGAAAGCTGAAGATCGGAAGCGATTTTTGATTCAAGGGAAAATCGGCCGTCAATATCCACTCCTTCAAATCCGGCTGGCCGTTGTTCAGTATACATATGGGCGTCAAAACGCGCCTTAAAATTAAAGTTGTTAGCGGCCTCGGCCGGCGGAGCCGGCAAAATATTAATTTTAAAACTGGCTTCTCCTTCCTGTTCCGGCTCAAGCAAAGCAAAATCAGAATCAGATGAAGCATTCCAAATAACAGTGCGGTCGCCGCTTCTATAAAATCCCCGGTTCACCGAAATTTTTGAATAATCCAAAACCGCGCCGTCCAGTTTGACTTCCAAAACGGCGTTTTTTACGCTCGCGGGCAAGTTATTTTTCCAAAAAACAGTAATATCCAGCTGGCCGCCGAAAGAAGCGGTGTAATTTTCCTGGCCGTTTATTTTAACCGCCAAATCTAAAAAAGGCTTTCTCAAAACTGCGCTGGCCGTACCCGCTCCATAGACAATTAAACCGCCTTTAATATCCCTGATGCCGGCCGATGATTTAAAAATTTTATTTTCAAGATTTTCTCCTTTAATTTTTCCTTTGACGCGGATGGACCCCTGGCCTTGAAGCGCCAAACTTTTTATTTCCCAGATGTTATTGGAAAACGAAGGTTCCGGCGCAGCGGAAATAAATTCAAAACCTTCGGGATAAGCCGCCTGAACCACCAGATCGTTTATTTTTTCCCGGGCATTGGAAGAATAAATGATTTCCAATTGGATTTCCCGGCCGATGTTGATATGTTCGGGCAGATTTATGGTTACGCCAACCGGCGATTTGATCAGTTCTGATTCCAGAAAAGTTTCTTTGGCTAAAATAGCGTTAGAGCCCTGGACGCGATATTCCAGAACCGCGGCAACGCGCTGGCGGCTCTTCTCCTCGCCGAAAACAAACGCTTCAAACGTTTCATTAATCTGTTCTAACGGATAAACTTTTCCCAGGCTTCTTCTTTCCGTAAAAACGCCGCTGGAAGGAGCGGATTGGCCGGCAGGCTGAGAACCGGCCGGATATTCAAAAATAATCTCTACATCCTCCAACGCCGCGTCATTTTTATTTTCAAGCGCCACGCGCCAAACTGCTTTTTCGCCGCCGCTTAAACTCAACGGGCTGTTTATTTTAAAATCAACTTGATTGGAAGAAATCGTTCCGAATCCTCCAAAAAGATAAATAATCGCCGCGGCAACGATAGCCACCGCGAAAATAACCAACCCCGCGATCAGTTTAACCATAAAAGATATTTTTCTCGGCTTTTTTCCCATTGATTCTCTCCATTCTCCTTCAATTTTTTCTTCAGCAACGGATGTTTTTAATTCTTCCAGAGTATTTTTTTTAAATCTGGATTCTAAATTCTTATCCTGCCCGTAAAGCTTTTCTTCTAATTTTTTAAGAATTTCGGTCATTAAAGATGGCTGGCTTTAATCCCCGTTTCAATCAGGGTGTCCATTTTAACGGACGCTTGTTTTTCAAAAATGTTAAAATTCCACCTTTTCTCGTTTTTTATGATTTCTCTTAATTCCGGGTAATGATTTTCATCCACATAGCCGAGCCGGTGCAAAAGGCGCGCCGCGAAAATTTTTCGGGCCGCCGCGACATTTTCAAAAATAGGCCCTCTTTCCAGAAATCGCAAAAATAAAAACCAAACCGCTTCATCTTTTTCACTCCCTTGAATTATTCTGTTTAAAAAAGAAAAAGTGGGAAAAAACAGAGAACGGCTAAAAACAGGATAATCGTTTAATTCAAACTCTTGGGCGTCAATTAAGCGTAATTTATCCGCGCCTTGAACGAACATCAGCCGCAGATAAGCGCCGGTATTCAAATGCCCTTTGAGTTTTGACCGCAAAAGACGGACGCTTTTGGCAAAAATTTTTATTTTGCCGAAATCTCGGCTGTAAACAATCAAAAGTTTATCCGCTTCTCCGATTTCGCTTTGCCCTAAAATTACGCCTTCGGTCTTGTAAATGCTGGCCATTTCATAATTATACTACGTATAATTTGCTTTCGCTCGGCAATGAAAAAATTAATTTTTCATTGCTCTCGCTCATTTAATTATAACAATGGTTTTCAAATTCCGCCAGCGCGGCTTTTTTAAATTATAATTCCTTAAGGCCTAAAATAATTTTTTCGTTGTCCAACGCCAGCTCTTCTTTGAAATAATTTTTCTTGATCGCGCCAAATTCCAGGGAACGCGCGGAGATATTTTTTTGAAAAGTCTTTTGGTGTTTTTTAATAATTTTTTTGACGCCCGCGCCGGCAAAAATAATCATTTCAATTTTATCCCGCGGCGCGAGTCCCGCCTTTTTCCGCGTCTCTTGAATTTTACGCGTCAATTCCCGAATCATCCCCTCTTCTTTAAGCGCCAAAGTGATAAGCATATCCAACTCTATTTCATTTTTAATTTTTGCGTCAAAAACAATGTTCTTAACATTTATTTCGTCTTTGATTAAATCTAAAAATTCTTTCTTAACTTTTAACTTTAAACTTTTAACTTTTAACTTTTGTAATGGCTGCCTGACCTTAATCCCCGCTTTTGCCCGCGCTTCCAATCCAAATGAACAAATTTTCCGCGTTTCCGCCATTATTTCAAGTAATTTTTTATCAGTCATTTTTTTATCAATTTTTGGGAAACTTTCAAGATGCACCGAGTTTTTATTGCCGAGATTTTGATAAATCATTTCCGCCAGAAACGGCGCGAACGGCGCGATAATTTTTGAAAATTCCGACAAAACAAATTTTGTCGTTGCAATAGCGTTATTTTTATCTTTTCTTTCCGCTTTAAATCTGTCTCTTGAACGGCGAATATACCAAGTTGATAAATCATCAACAAAATCTCCGATCGGCCGCGTTGCCCGATCAAGCTCATATTTATCCATTGCTTCGGAAACTTCGACGATTAATTGGCCAAGCCGCGCGATAATCCATTTATCCAAGATATTATTTAATTTTAATTTTTTTCCGCCGGCCGATAGATTAAATTTCAAATTTTTACCGGCGTAAAGTTCATAAAATTGATAACTGTTCCACAGCCGCATAATTACTTTTTTATGGATTTCGTCCACTCCTTTCTCAGAAAAATTAAGAGATTCGCCGCGCACCGCCGGCGAAGACAAAAGATAAAAACGCAAAGAATCGGCGCCGTATTTTTCAATGACTTCCATCGGATCGGGATAGTTTTTCAATCGTTTGGACATTTTTTGGCCGTCTTCCGCCAGAATAATGCCGTTCGCCACCACATTTTTAAAAGCCGCTTTTCCGAAAAGCGCGGTGGAAAGGACCAAAAGATTATAAAACCAGCCGCGCGTCTGATCCACGCCCTCGGCAATGAACTCCGCCGGAAAATTTTTCTTAAATTCTTCTTTATGTTCAAAAGGATAATGCTTCTGGCCATAAGGCATTGACCCGGATTCAAACCAGCAGTCAAAAACTTCGGAAATCCGGCGCATTTTTCCGCCGCAGCCGCATTCAAATTCCATCTCGTCAATAAATGGCCGGTGAAAATCCAATTCGTAGTTTTGATTGTGGGGTAAAGAATAAAAATCTAATCCTTGAACTTCGGCATAGCGCAGAAAATCATCCTTATCCTCTTTCATGGCAAGCGCGCGCGATGTATCCGCACCCTCCGCTCCGGCAAAGAGCATCCAAATCGGATACTCATGGCTGACGATCAAAATATTTTTGCCGCGGTATTTCTTGTCTAAATCATATAAAAATCCGGTTATGCGGTTTTTCAACTCCGTTAAATTTTCGCCTTCCGGCGGGTTTTTCGTGAATTTTTCCTTTAGCGAAGAAAAATAAGCGTGATATTCGGCGGCCGGGCGGCCGTTAAAAATTCCCACTTTGACCTCGCGCAGCCTTTCGTCAAAAATTATTTTTTCTTTTTCCAAGCCCAGCGCCGCTGCGGCAATTTCCGCTGTTTCTTTAGTCCGAAGAAAATCCGAAGAAAAAATCAGGCTGATATTTTTTTCTTTCAGCTTTTCCGCGGCGCGGGCCGCCTCTTTTCTTCCTTTTTCGGTAAGAGCAAAATGATTATTTTCAATTTTGCTGTTCGCCAGATTAAGAACATTGTGTTCGGCTTCGCCGTGCCGCATCACGAAATATTTATTGCCGGACTGACCGGAATTTTTTTTCAGCTCCGCTGCCGAACCGATTACTTTAGTTTCGCCGCATTGGCAACGCCAGACCGGAATCGGCGCTCCCCAAAATCTGCTTCGGGAAATCGCCCAATCCCGCGCCCCTTCCAGCCATTTGCCGAATCTCCCCTCGCGCAAATGTTCCGGAATCCAGTTGATTTTCCGGTTATTTTTCAAAAGTTCTTCTTTAATCGCCGTTACTTTCACGAACCAGGAAGAGGCGGCATAATTCAAAAGCGGCGTTTCGCACCGCCAGCAATGCGGATAAGAATGGGTAATTTTTTGTTTGCTGAAAAGTTTATTCTCTTTGGCAAGCCACTTGATAATTTCAATATCAGCCGCTTGCGGATTATCTTTCGGCTTTACGGACAATCCGGCAAAATCTTTTACTTCCGGTTTAAATTTACCGTCCATGCTTACATGTTGAATAAACGGCAAATTTTCTTTTTTGCCCAATTCCATATCGTCCTCGCCGAAGGCAGGCGCGATATGCACAATGCCGGTACCTTCCTCAACCGAAACAAAATCCGCGCCGTAAATTTTCCAGCCATTTTTATAATTCTCTAAATTTTTATCTTTTGAATAGTAATCAAAAAGTGGTTCATATTCCAAACCAATAAGATCACTACCCTTTAATACTGTCTTTCCTACTGGTATTTGAATATAGAAACCGTCAAAACCACCTCTATTATAAGCCTGTTCTGAAACAATAACTATTTCTGAATCTTTAACCAACACAAGATATTTGACATCGTTACCGACAGCGAGAGCCACATTACCTGGTAGAGTCCACGGTGTCGTCGTCCAGGCTAAAAAATAGATATTTGTATTCGCATTTTTTGTAATAGAAAGTAAGCCAGGATTTTTTAACTTAAATTTCACCGTTACCGAAATATCCGCCGCATCCTTATATCCCTGCGCCACTTCAAAATTAGCCAGCGTTGTTTCGCAGCGCGGACAAATATGCATCGGTTTATATCCTTCATAAATCAAACCTTTATCGTAAAGCGCCTTAAAAACCCACCAGACCGACTCCGTGTAATCAGCGTCCATGGTGCGGTAATCATTTTCCATATCCACCCAGCGGCCGACGCGCGGAATGATTTTTTTCCATTCATCGGCGTAGCGAAGCACGCTCTCTTTAGCCGCTTGATTGAATTTTTCCAAACCGAATTTTTCAATCTCTTTTTTGGTCTCCAATTTAAGTTCTTTTTCAATCAGATTTTCAACCGGCAAACCATGGCAATCCCAGCCCCAGCGCCGCGGCACCCGCCAGCCGTTCATGGTTTTATAGCGCGGCACCGCGTCTTTGATAATGCTCGCCAGAATATGGCCGTAATGAGGCAGGCCCGTGGCAAAAGGCGGGCCGTCATAAAAAATAAAATCGCCTTTCGGCTTTTCACCGGCGGGCTTTTCAACGGATTTCTCAAAAATTTTGTTTTCCTGCCAGAATTTCAGGATTTTTTCTTCGGATTCTGAAACTTTCCCGCTTAAATTTTGCAAACTAAAATTTTTCTGATTTTCCGGTTGCCGCATTTTGATATTTTAGCAAGAAAAAAATTGAATTTCTACATCTTCTTCGGCAAATCAATTTCCAAAAGCGCGAAGAGATTTTTAAAAATTATCAAAGTTGCTTGAATTAAAGCCGATCTCGCCGCCATAATTTCCGGTTTCTCGCCGATAATTCTTTCTTTTTCGTAAAAATTATGGAATTCCCGCGAAAATTCCAGAGCGTATCGCGCCAAAATCTGGGGCTGGCGTTTTTGGCCGGCTTCGCCGACCGCTTCCGGAAATCGCGCCAACTGCCGCATTAAATTCATATCTGGCGGCGTGTTTAATAAATTCAAATTTATTTTGGATTTTGGATTTTGAGTTTTTGATTTTCGTAAAATGCTTTGGGCTCTGACAGCCGCGTATTGGACATAATAAACCGGATTTTTCATTGACCGCTCTTTAGCCAAATCCAAATCAAAATCCATATGGGTTTGGGCCGAATGCATTAAAAAGAAAAACCTGGCGGCATCCGCGCCGGTTTCTTTTATCAATTCCCCGAAAGTGATGAACTCGCCGCTTCTTTTTGACATTTTTATCTCTTGGCCTTTGCTCATCAGCCGCATCGCTTGGGTGATGATTGCTTCAAAATTTTCAATTCCCATTATTTTTGCCGCGGCTGCGGCGCGCCGGACATAGCCGTAGTGATCCGGCCCCAAAATCATAATTTTGGAATTAAAGCCGCGCGATTTTGTTTCCAGAAAATGGCCGGCGTCCGCCAGAAAATAAGTCGGGAATCCGTCTTGGGTTATCAAAACTCTGTCTTTTTCGTCTCCAAAATCGGATGTTTTCAGCCATAAAGCGCCGTCTTTTTCATAAACCAGTTTTTTCTTTTTAAAAATTTTCAAAGCTTTAGCGATAAAACTTTTTTTATGGATATGGCGATTCTCCGAAGTCCAGCGGTTAAAATTTATTTTTGCTTTTTTAACGACTGATTTTATTTCTTTTAAAAAATCCGCGGCCGCCGACTGGCCGAGCTTTAACGGATTATTCCGGTATTTCCCGGAAATTGCTTTATGCTTTTTAGCCCATTCTTTGACATAACCGCCTTTATAAAAATTTTCATCTTCTTTGATCAAATTATTGGCGGCTAAAATGGATTTTCCAAGCGTTAAAATCTGATTGCCGGTGTCGTTGACATAGTATTCGCGCTCAATTTTCCAACCCTGAAATTCCAGGATATTCGCCAAAACATCTCCCATAAATCCGCCGCGGCCGTTCGCCAAAGTCAGAGGACCGGTCGGATTGGCGGAAATAAATTCTACCTGGACGGCTTTCAGCTTGCGGTTTTCAATTCTTAAGCGGCCGTAATTTTGTTTTCTCTTTAAAATTTCTTTCAATTCTTCCCGTAAAATTTCATCCGTAAGCCAAAAGTTCAGAAAACCCGGATTCGCGATTTCAATTTTTCCGACAAATTGGCTGAATTTTTTTGATTTTTTTAATTCTTCCGTTATTTTCTTCGCCGCCTCAACCGAAT
This sequence comes from Candidatus Niyogibacteria bacterium, assembly GCA_016186495.1. Classification (GTDB taxonomy): domain Bacteria; phylum Patescibacteriota; class Minisyncoccia; order JACROR01; family JACROR01; genus JACPLO01. Next base: position 36,773 of record JACPLO010000004.1, on the reverse strand, counting down.
TTCCTGTTTTTAAAACCATCGCCGCGTTGCTCGCGTAATCGCCGAATTTATCGCCCGCGAACACATCAAAATCAATTTCTTTTTGAAAAAGTTTTTTAACCGCTTTTTTGATTTCTTGCCGCAAAATTTTTTTAACCATAATTTAATATATTCTATCACATCTTTAACGCAAAATCCCCGCACTTATATATAAGTGCGGGGTTATATTCTATAAAACACGCTTTCTGCTTAAAAAATCTTCAATGTTTTTAACATAGAGAATTTCATTATTTCGGCGCTTCCATTTCTTGTAAAGCCGGCTGCCGCCAAAACGGATAATATCGTTCCACCAACCGTGATACCAAGAATGCCAACCGCGCAAAAGACCAAAAGGCATCAAAATCCGCAATCCGATCCGCCAAAAACTCCAACTGTTATAAAACCATTTCATTATCTTTGTCGGATATTCTTGAATTTCTTTTAAACTCATATCTTCGGGCAGAAAACAAACGTGATTACCGTCATATTTTTCCCAAGGGACGATTGCTAAAGGCAAAAGCCGATTTGCGCTTTTAAGCCGTTCCCTCAATAAAGATCCTACTAAAGGAATCGGCTTTAAGACCTGAATGCTGTCCACTTTGCTTTGGAAAATAAATTCTTTAAATCTTTCCATCCGTTTTTCGGCGGAAAGCGGACTCTCAATTCCCGGATAGCCAAAAATAAACATCGCGTGGACGAAAAAATCATAATGATGATAAATCTTTGTCCATTCAATCATTTCGCGGCTGCGATACCCCTTTTTCATTTTTTTCAGCTCTTCGTCAATCGGCGATTCGTAGCCAATACAAACTCTTCTTACGCCCGCTTTTCGCAAAAGCGCCAGCAATTCTTCATCTTTAGCCGCTTCCAAACGGATTTGAACGGTAAAATCAAGTTTGCGTCCGTATTTCTTGCCGACTAGCTCAAAAAAACGCATTGATCCTTCTTTATCCTCTTCCATCCGATCATCAATTAAAAAAAATTTTTTAGCTCTTCTAACCTTCACTAATCGGCTAACAGTTTTAAAAAGTCTTTCCGGAGAGGCCCAGCGGGCCTTTTCTTTAACGCTGCAAAATTCGCATCTCATTCCGCAGCCGCGAATGCGGCCGATTGGATAAGTTTTAATTTTACAATCCCTGATCAAACTAAAATCAGGATCAGGCAGATTATCTAAAAACGCGCTGTATTTTTGAGGATTTGGCGTAAAATCAGATTTTAAAAAAATACCTCGGCCTTCAAAACAAGAAACATTTTGAATTTTAGAAAAATTTCTTTCTTTTGGAAAATTCTGGAAATAAAGCAGAATCTGCTTAATGGTCTCTTCGCCGTCGCCATGGATAACCGCGTCTATTCCGTTTTTCAACGATTCCAAAGGTTCATAATGAGAATGCAGTCCGCCGGCGACGGTTAAAACTCTTTGTTTTTGATAAAATTTCGCTATTTGCCAGGCCCGCGGCATCGTGGAAGAAATTCCGCAATAAAGGCCGATCGCGTCCGCCGGCCGTTCTTTTTGAAGCGCAAAATGGTCTATTTCACCTTCGGCGTTTCGGGGAATTTGCTTTCGGGATCCTGCTTCATGAATAATCTCCGCGTCCCAATCCGGTAATTTGCTAACCGCCGTGGCGACCATCACCGGACCAAGCGCGATGGTTTTTTTTATCATTCGCGTAAAAATATTATCAGCCATGGCCGGAATAATCATCCGAAAAAGATATCGCCTGTTATTTTTCATCTGGCCTCCTTAAACTTTTTTTATTTTTTAAAACAACAAAACTAATGTTTAGTATAACCTCAAAAAACAACAGTAAGCAAGAAAATCTTGATTTATTTCTTTAATTAAGTATCATTAAAATCATAAAATTGAACTTTAATAATACTTAACAATTTGGCTAAGAAGGAGGCGGACAATGACGATAAAAAGCAAATTTATTTTTGTCACCGGCGGAGTTTGTTCTTCGCTTGGAAAAGGAATAGCATCAGCGTCTTTAGGAATGCTGTTAAAATCTTCCGGTCTGAAAATCTTCGTAATGAAAATGGATCCTTATCTTAATGTTGACCCCGGCACAATGAATCCGGCTCAACACGGAGAAGTTTTTGTCTCCGATGACGGAGCGGAAACAGACCTGGATTTAGGCCATTACGAAAGAATGCTTAATCAACCGATTACTAAAATAAGCAGTGTTTCGTCCGGGCAGATTTACAATGAAGTAACGAAAAAAGAAAGAAAGGGAGATTTTTTGGGAGAAACAATCCAAATAATTCCTCATATAACCAACGAGATTAAAATAAAAATTTTGGCTGCCGCGGAAAAAAGCAACGCCGATGTCGTGATCGTGGAAATCGGCGGAACCGTCGGCGATATTGAAGGAGAATCGTTTCTGGAAGCGATTCGCCAATTAAGAGATGAACTGCCCGCTGATTTTACGCTTTCCGTTCATTTAAGCCTCTTGATTTACCTTGAAAGTTCGGATGAACTGAAAACAAAACCAACCCAGCATTCAGTCGCGCTTCTTAGGAAATACGGCGTTAGGCCGGATATTATTTTAGCGCGAACAGACAGAGAAATTCCGGAAAACGCGCTCAATAAAATTTCAAAGTTTTGCGGCGTTCCGAAAAAAGCGGTCATTCCCGCTCCGACGGTAAAGAATATTTATGAGATTCCTCTTAATTTTCAGACAGGAAAGATCGTTGAATTGATCGGAGAAAAATTAGGATTTAACAATCTTAAACCCGATCTTAATCAATGGAACAATCTCGTTGAAACCGTCAAAAGCGTCCAAAACCCTGAAAGTCAGATTAAAATCGCGATTGTCGGAAAGTATTTTGACAAAGGAGCGGATGTTTACATTTCCGTGGTAGAAGCGTTAAAACACGCCGCTTGGAATTTTAAAAGAAATCCGGTTATTGATTTCATAAATTCTGAAAACTTTGAGGCCGGTTTTAATATCTGTAATTTATTAAAATACGCCGGCGTTGTCGTGCCGGGAGGGTTTGGCAAGAGAGGAACGGAAGGAATTATTGACGCCATCTCTTTCTGCCGAAAAAACGCCATCCCTTATCTGGGATTATGTTTTGGCATGCAATTAGCAGCCGTAGAATTTGCCAGAAATGCCGCCGGCTTGAATGAAGCTCATACGACGGAAATCAATCCTGAAACAAAATATCCGGTCATTGACCTGATGTTAAGCCAAAAACAGGTGAATAAAAAAGGCGGAACAATGCGTTTGGGAAAATACGCTTGCTGCCTTAATGAAAAATCTATCAGCAGAAGTTGTTACGGAAAAGATACGATTGAAGAAAGGCACCGACATAGATATGAATTTAACAATCAATACCGGGAGGCATTGGAAAAATTCGGGCTGGTAATCGCCGGAGTTTCGCCGGATAAGAAACTGGTTGAAATTGTGGAATTAGCCAAAGATGAACATCCTTTTTTTGTCGGCGTCCAATTCCATCCGGAATTTCTGTCGCGGCCGCTCAATCCTCATCCGTTGTTCAAGGGATTTATCAAAGCCGCTCTTGAAAGAAAAAATAAAAAATAAATAAAAAAATAAAATTTCGCCCGTTCAATATATTGAACGGGTGATTTTTATTTATGGAGATGGCGGGAATTGGTCACAAATAAATTTCCTGATGGAAATTTTTTGCGACCCCGCCTCGCTTATTCCGCTTCGCGGAACATCGCTGCGGCTTTCAATTCCCGCCCGCGAGCGAAGCAGTTCGCTCGCTCATCTCCATCTGAATCCGGCAAATCAAAAACCCCGCCAAAAGCGGGGTTTTTGAGCCGAATTCGATGGAGATGGCGGGAATTGAACCCGCGTAAAGAAGTTATCCAATTTTGCGTTTACGGGCTTAGAATGGTTTTAAAGCGCTTTTCGGTTTTAACCAAACAAAATCCGAAAAGTTTTATCTCTTTTGGTCGTTCTGTTTAGAGATATCGCAGAATCAAGCTCCAAAAAATGACACCCGATTTTGCCTATGGAGCGTCGGCAAATCAGATGGCTTACGGCTTAATTAAGCGTAAGCGTAGGCAAATTGATTATTTGCTTTTATTTTCGGCAGGATCAGTTTTAAGAGATGTCCCGCCATACTCTGCCTGAAGCAAAAATTTTCAAACTCCTTTCGAAGCCGATCATCCCCGTTTTTTTATCAAAATTTCAAAGCTCTTTCTATTTTTCTCTGCGCTTCGCGCTTTTTAATCGTTTCGCGCTTATCGCTTTTTTTCTTGCCGCGCCCGGCGCCAAATTCAAGCTTTATAAGATTGCCTTTAGTATAAACACTAATCGGCACCAAAGTCAAGCCTCGTTCGTTGGCCTTTCCTTCCAAATATCTTATTTCTTTCTTATGCAGAAGCAAACGCCTGGTTCGGCCGGAATCATAACCAGCCGGCGCGTTGCCCGGTTGATACGGCGCAATATCCATTCCCACGACAAACGCCTCGCCTCCCCGAATCAGCACTCTCGCTCCCATAATGCTGCCTCGGCCGTTTTTCAACGCTTTGACTTCATAACCTTTTAATCCCAGCCCCGCTTCAAATTTTTCCAGAATTTCGTAATCAAAAAAAGCTTTTTTATTTTGAATAATTTTGGCCATCATAACTATCATACTAACAATAACAATATCTTGAACATTAATAAATAATATGATAATCTAATAAAGTAATTAACAAAGATTTTATCAAGAAATCCAATTCATCTGAATAATCGACCGAGAATAAACAATCAAATAAGAGCTCTTGAAATCCGCCTTTTGGGAAAAGAAGGAGAAAATATGGGTATTGTGAATCTTTCCGAAGCGCTGGCCAAAGCCAAAGAAGCCGGGCTTGATCTGATAGAAATTTCTCCAAAAGCCCAGCCGCCGGTCTGCCGGATTATGGATTACGGAAAATACATTTATCTTCAGGAAAAGAAAGCCCGCGAAACGAAAAAAGCGCATAGAATTGAGCTCCGAGAAATCAGAGTCAGTATCGGAACTTCCCAGCACGATCTTGAACTTAAAGCCAGAAAAGCGGCGCAGTTTTTGAAAGAAGGCGACCGCGTCAAAATAGATTTATTTTTAAAGGGAAGGGCAAAATATCTGGACAAAGAATTTCTTCAAGAACGGCTGAACCGCCTTCTTCACTTAATTCCGGAAAAACATAAAACTGTGGACGGCCCCAAAAAAGGGCCGCGCGGCATATCAATCATAATGGAAAAAGAAAAATAAAATGACCACTAAAACCAACAAATCATTCGCCAAAAGATTAAAAATCACCAAAAAAGGCAAAGTGTTGAGGCGCGTTCCCGGGCAGAATCATTTCAACGCCAAAAAATCGCGCCAAAAACAGCTCCATCAAAAAAAATTAACGGGATTTAATATCGGCAAAAAAGAATTGGGCCATTATTTGCCGTTTAATTAAAAAAATAATTTATGACCAGAATAAAAAGAGGGGTAATTTCAATGAAGCGGCGCAGAAATGTTTTGCGCCAGGTTAAAGGTTTCCGTTTTAGCCGGAAATCCAAAGAGCGCGCCGCGCGCGAAGCGCTTCTTCACGCCGGCGTTCACGCTTTTAACGACCGCCGCAAAAAGAAAAGAAATTTTCGCAAACTCTGGCAGATAAAAATAAACGCCGCGGCCCGCGAAAACGGCGTTTCTTACAGCCAGCTTATGAATCGGCTCAAAAAAGCAAAAATCATCCTTGATCGAAAAATCCTTGCCGGCTTAGCCGAACACAAACCGGAAGTTTTTAAAGAAATAGTGGAAAAATCAGCTCTTAAACCTGTTGTTTAATGAAATTCAAAAACTTTTGAAGCGGCCAGGCGTTAATCACGTCATTTTTTTCCGCCCAGCCGCGCCGGGCCTGAAAAACCCCGTATGGCATAAAATTTAATTGCTCTTTTTGATGGGCGTCGGAATTAATAATCATTTTTACGCCTATTTTTTTTGCCCGGCGGATATTTTGATCATTCAAATCAAGCCGAAACGGATTGGCGTTAATTTCCAAAATCGTTCCGGTTTCTTTGGCGATTTTCAAAATTTTGTCAAAATCAATCTGATATTCTTCGCGCTGTTTTAAAATTCTTCCGGTCGGATGGGAAATAATGTCAACATTCGGATTTCTCATCGCCTTGACGATTCTTTCAGTCATTTCGTTTTTCGGCATTTTCATCTGCGAATGGACGCCGGCTATCACGTAATCCAGTTTTGCTAAAATCTTATCGGCAATGTCAATTGAACCGTCCGCTAAGATATTCGCTTCGCAACCGCACAAAATTTTTAATTTACAATTTTCAATTTTCAATTTCTGATTTAATTTATCAATATATTTTTTCTGTTCCATTAATTTTTTTTCATCAAGCCCGTATTCAATTCTTAAAAACTTCGTGTGGTCGGAAATGCCGATATATTCGTAACCGATTTTTATCGCCGTTTCCGCCAGCTCGTTAATGGTTCTTTTTCCCGCTCCCCAATGCGAATGGCAATGAAGATCGCCTTTAATATCTTTAAGCTCAATCAATTTCGGCAATTTGCCTTTTAAAGACAGTTCTATTTCGCCTTGATTTTCCCGCATTTCTGGCTCAATATAATTCAATTCCAAAGCCCGATAAATTTCTTCTTCAGATTCAGCGGCAATTCTCTTTTCTCCCTTAAACAGCCCGTATTCAGAAAGTTTTAAGCCTTTTTTAACGGCAATTTTTCTTAAAACTATATTATGTTCTTTTGAACCGGTAAAATACTGCAAAGCAGAACCGAATTGTTTTTCCGGCAAAACCCGCAAATCAACGTCGTATTCGCCGCTTAAACGGATTGACGCTTTTGTCGGGCCTTTGTTCCAAATTTTTATAATCCCGGGCAGAGAAACAAAATAATCAACGACTTTTTCAGGATTAGGACTGGCAATTAAAATATCAATATCGCCGATTGTTTCCAGGCGACGCCGGACTGAACCGGCTTCGGAAATTTGTTTGACTTCTTTAAAATTTTTTAATTCCGCGATTATTTCATAAACTCTCGGAAGAATTTCTCCCAATAAAAATCTGCTCCCGCTTTTTTTAAAAAATTTTATGCCTTGTAAAATATTTTGTTCGGTTTTCAAGCCGAAACGCGGCAAACCGCGAATTTTTCCGGCTTTCGCGGCTTTTTCCAAATCTTTAATATCTTTAATTTTAAGCTGTTCGTATAAATCCCGCGCCATTTTCGGGCCAATCCCTTCCACGGCCGTCAATTCCTCTATCTTCACGGGAAATTTTTTCTTTAGCCGCTGATGCTCTTTAATTTTTCCGGTTTTCAGATATTCAATAATTTTTTCCGCGATGCCTTGGCCAACGCCGGGAATGCTTTTCAAACCCTCAATGCCTTTTTTTTTGTAAATTTCGCCGATATTTTCCCGCAATGTTTCCAGGCTCAAAGCCGCTTTTTCGTAAGCGCGCGGCTTAAAAGCCACTTCTTCCATTGATAGGAATTCAGCCATCTCTTGAAAAATTTTCGCCAGTTTTTGATTATCCCCGCTAAAAATTACCACTATATATAATATTGCTGCTGGCGGTTTTTAACGTCCGCCATAGTTATTTTTGACGCAGTTTTTTTAGTCAGGTGAGGATATAAAAATAAAAGCGAAAAAGCGCTCAAAAAAGAAAAGGCACTGGCGCAGACAAACAAAACATTAAAACCGAACTTAGTGACGATTATGCCGCCAATGGCGCCGGAAATCGCCGTTGCCAAACCCACGGAAAAAACGCTTTCCAGACTCCATTCAAAACTTGTCTTGTCATCGTCAATATGGCGGGTAAAAATGCCGTACCACGCCGGAACCGCTATCGCCATCACTATTCCAAAAAAAGCCTGAATTAAATAAATATGAAGAGGAGTTTTGGCAAAAATAAAAAGAAAAACGGAAATGCTGGCTAGAATATAACCTGTAAACAAAGCGTAAAAGTCGTCTTTTTCACCGTCAGTTTTATCTAAAAATCTGGCGATTGGCAGCTGAAAAATGGATTTAACCACCCAATAAACAGCTACGGAAAACCCCACTACTTCCGCGTTGCCTCCTGTTATTTTATCTGTCAAAAAAATAGCAAAAACAGGTCCAAAAGAGCCAAGAGCGGAGTTGAACACAAAATCGGACAAAACCATAATTTTAACGACTTTACTGATCATATCTATAAATATAGCAAAGTTAATTTTAAAACGCCACCAATAAAATAATTCCGGCTATAATCATCAGAACGGCAAATCCTTTTTGAAGGATAGCGCTAAAACCGATTTCTTCCTTAAAAATCTGCGGCATTTTAAAAGAAGCTATTAAAGCCAAAACTAAAACAAAAACATATTGCAAACCCTGCATAGCTTGAATTAAGCTGATTTTTCCCAAAAGCACGGCATAATTAAGCAAAAGAAAAGAACCGGCCGCTAAAATTTTATTCCCCAAAAAAATCGCGACGCCGTTTTTGCCGGCGCTTTTCAAATTAGAAAAAATATCGCGCCGAACCGAAGAGACGGTTAAAAACAAAAGGCCAGCCAAAAATTCTCCGCTGCGCCCTAAAATATAAGCGTTTAAAAATCCGGTTTTTGAATAAGCAATCTTAATTAAGATTAAAGAAAAAGCAAAAAATAACGAAGCTAGCGCTCCTAAAAATAAAGTTTTTACGGAAAATCTAAAATAGCCGCGGCGGAAAGACATCAAAACTCCCCCTAAAATCAAAAGAGAAAAAGCCAAAATCTCCGTTTGTCCTAAACTCTCCAATTTTAGCCGATTCACGAAAAACCAAATTAAAACAGCGCTGAAAGCTCCCGTTAATCCCGCTATTCTTGAAATTTCATCGCGCTGAACGCTCCAATAAAAAAAGATAAGCGCGAATATGAACATCAGTCCGCTTAAGACGCTGAACAGCGCCGCCGAAAGCGTCAAATTATCAAAAGAAAAACCAAAAGGCGCCAGAAACCAGCCGTAGAATCCGAGAAGTCCGACATAAGCGGCGTATAAATATGGGCGCGGAATGTATTTTTCCAAAAGCAGCTTGTCAAAAACAACAGACAACGCCAAGCCAAAATAAGCCAAAACCGCAAAAATTATCCAATCGGAATTCATATTTTTAACGTATCACTATATTTAAAATCGCCGAAAAAGTTATCCACAGGTTTAGCTTGCGGAAATTTAAAATACTTTATATCATAAAATAACGAACGGCAAAGACAAAAGCCCTTTTGGTCCTAAAAATCAAGGACAAAAAATAAATATTTAGTTTTCGTTTCTGCCGTTCGTCCATTCTTCGTTCTTTTAAAAATTTATCTCTAAAAAAACCCCGGCCAACGCGCTGGGGTTATTATTTTTGAAAACTCATCGTAATAATAAAAACATCGCCGCCCTTTCCTTTATGGATAACGGGCTTTGAAAAATTCTTTTTATAAGTTTCATTCAGTTTTTTAGCCAAGCGCTGGGTCATTTGATTTTCCGAGACATGGACGGAAACACCCGAATCAAATGATTTAATTTTTAAAATCCGATCCAAAGGATCGCGCTCGCGCGCTTTTTTGCCAAACGCTTCTATCAGACGGATAATTTCTTTTTTTTGGGTTGCCGGCAATCCGGAAATTCTTATTTCTCCTTCATATTGGTTATGCTTAGCCATTTGGCAAGCCGGACAAAGCTCAAAACTTACGCGCTTGGCATGCTCAACATTTTTTTTATGGCGCAGATTATGATGCCAAGATTTGTCATAATAAACAATGCCGCACTCCGGACAAAAAACAATATCAATTTTTCCCGGCCCGAATTCCTCGTATTCCCACTTGGATTTTTTAGGCTGGATAAAATATTCTTTTGAAAGAAACGTTTTTGCTTTTGCCGGAGATTTTCTAATGTTATTTTTATTTCGTTTATTCTGTCTCATAATGTTATTTTAGCAAAATACTCCAAATTTCATAGAGGGCGCCCAAAAGAATACCCGCACCGGCCAGCCATTTAAAAAATCCGCGCCAATGGGACACGGTCGCTTCTTGACTCTCAATTCTTTCGGATATCTTTAAAATAAAAATGCCGAAAATTCCCAAACCCACCGCGCCGATAAAACTTAAAACCGCCGCCAAACCGGTAGCGCCAAAAAGAAAAAGAAACAAAGGCGGAACAAAAGAGAACAGCCACGCCGAACCGGCTGAAAAATTATAATCAATCCTGAAAATTTCCTTTGAATCCGCGATCAACGCCAGATAAGAAGTAAAAACTGCCAGAAAACCGATCAAAGAGCCGACCATTACGCCTTTTTGGCCGAGAAACGATTTCAAACCGGCAAGAGCGTCTTCGCTGGTCTGCGCGCCGGTTATTCCTAAAACCGATAAAGCAAAAATTAAAGAAAAAAAAGCGGCGATTAAAATACTCCATAAAATCACTTTTTTAAAATCGCGAAGCGAAGCGCCTTTCATCATATCCCGCGCTTCCGGCAAAGAAGCGAATCCGGAAAGAGCGAAAAGCCAAACGCCGTAAGGCAAAAACCAAGCTTCGTTAAAACTGAAATCAACCTTAAAATTAGCAAAATCAAAAAGCGGCCAGGAAGCCGCCGCCAGATAAAGAATAAAAAATAAAAGCGGAAGAGTGAGATAAAAATTAACGGCGCCGATCTTTTCAAAGCGCAAAACGGAAAAAATTCCGGCGATAACAAAAAACAATAAGGAAAACCAAAAAGCGTTAGAAGAGCCGCGGCCGCCGTTAAAAATATTTTCCAAAAAAATCCCGCCTAAAAGGCCGTAAATCAAAAGCGAGCCGTAATAGCTTAAAATCGTCGTTAAAAAAGCCAGATGGCTTGCCGATTGGCCGAGATACATTCTGACATAACCGGTAAAACGATGGCGGCCCAGAGTGAGAAAAGTCGCTTCGCCGTAGAGAAAATTTAAAATTACAATCAAGAAAAGAGTGATAATAAAATGCAAGAGTCCCCAAAAAATTCCCGCCTGCGAAAAAACAAAAGGCAAAACAAAAATTCCCGCGCCTAAAATTATTCCCGTTAAAAGCCCAATGCTTTCCAGATAAAGAATAATTCCTGGTTTTTCAGAAATTATTCCCACCGTTTTCTTCGTCATTTTTTATGTTCGTTAATTTTTTTTCAAGCAGCCAAAGCACGAATAAAATCGTTAAAACCAGAACAGTGGAAGCAAACGCCACCCAATACATCTGAAAACCAACGGCCATGCCGATCGCCGCCGTTGCCCAAACGCCGGCGGCCGTCGTTAAACCGCTGACTCGGTTGTTTTTCAGAAAAATCAATCCCCCGCCGATAAAACCGACGCCGATCACGATATTGGAAGCGATCCGCGACGGATCAAAAGATAAACCGGAAAAATTTCTTAATCCTTCATAAGAAAGGATGGTAAAAAGCGCCGCGCCCATCGCGATCAAAGAATAAGTCCTCGTCCCCGCTTCCTTATGAGAATGTTCTCTTTCATATCCGATTAAAAGTCCCAGCAAAGCCGCTAAAATTATTTGAAAAATTATTCGTAAACTTAAATCATCCATAATAATTTTAATTTATATTTCTATTACTTTTTCTTTTCTCACTAAATCTAAAACTTTTTCCACTAAAATTTTCGGGTCGGAATCATAAATGATTTTACCCGGGCCGCGATGAGATTTGGCGATTATATCTTTAATCAATTCATCGGTTTCCCACGATCCTTCAAGAATACCGATCGGCTTATTATCCTCAAAAGCAATGGTAAATTCATTAAGCGTGCCGATCCGCCCGCAACCCACGATTACCGCGTCCGCGGATCTGGTTAAAAGAAGATTGCGCCCCGCGTAGCCGAAGCCGGTATAAACAATTATATCAAAATAATCAACCGGCAGTTTATATTGGTTAATATGCTCAAACTCCGATCCGGCCGGAGAAAGGCCGATGGAAATGCCGCCTTCTTCTTTAGCGCCCATCGCGGCCCAAAAAGGAAAACCGGTCGTGGCGCCGGTTATCAGAACCGCTTTATGCCTGACCACTTCCCGGCCCAATTCTTTGGCTTTTTCCAGAGAGTCTTCGGCGCAATGGCCGGTTTCCGCCGCGCCGGAAACGCAAATTTTAAATTTTAAATGGGAATGTTTTCCGGGCTTCATATATAAATAATAGCATATTTCACTTCAATTCAAAACAATCTCCGTATTTAGGCGCGCTGGCTCTGATGCCTAAATAATCTCTTAAGCGTTGAACCAAAAAAAGCGCGGCTTGCGGTTCGCCGGGAGCGATAAAAACTTTTTTCAAAGTATCGGCGGAATTCTCCGCAAAACGAAAAAGTCCGTCGTAATCCGGATGAGCCGAATAACCGCTGATGGAAACTATTTTAGCGCGCACCGGAATTTGTTCCTTGAAAATCGTTATCTTTTTTTCTCCTTCCTGCAGCCGGCGGCCCAAAGAGCCGGCGGCTTGAAAGCCGATAATCAATAAAGCGCTTTTCGGATCTTGAAGATAACGCCTTTCATGATGAAGAATCCGGCCGCCGGTTGACATCCCCGATCCGGCGATAATGATTTTTGGCGGCAGCGCTTCATTAATGTTTTTTGATTCTTCGGTGGTTAAAGTAAAACGCAATCCCGAAAATTTAAAAATATCGTCTCCAGAAGAAATCAAATACGCGGCTTCTTTATTAAAATAATCTTCGTGTTTTTTATAAACCTCGGTCATTTTAATCGCTAAAGGCGAATCCACAAAAATCGGTATCTTTGGAATACGATCATTTTCCACCAAATCATTCAGTTCAAACAAAAGCTCCTGCGTCCTTTCTAAAGAAAATGCCGGCACCATCAGCACGCCGCCGGCTTTGATTGTTTCTTCAATTGTCCGTTCCAGCTTCAATCGGCGTTCTGTTTTGCCTTCATGCCAGCGGTTTCCATAAATTCCTTCCATCACCAGATAATCAGCGTCTTTTATAATGTAAGTGGGTTGCAAAAGCGGCGCCGGAGGGTTTCCCAGATCGCCGGTCACAACGATTTTTTTGCCGTCCGCCGTAATTTCATACATACTGGAACCCAAAATATGCCCGGCGTCGCGCGGCGTGACTTTAAAATCGCCGATCTTTAATTCTTGATTGTAATTTAAATTAAACCAAAGCTTTAAAGATTCATCTAAATCTTTTTGTTCAAAAAAAATCTCTCCCGCCGAATTTTTTTCGTCGCTCCTTTCTAAAAGGCCGAGCGCGTCTTTTAAACTGATTTCGGAAAGATCCTTGGTCGGAGCGATTGAATAAATTTTCCCCCGGAAACCATTTTTAACCAGATAAGGAACGCGGCCGATATGGTCTAAATGGGCGTGAGTGATAAAAAGCGCCGCGATTTCCGAAGGATTAAAATTAAAAGGCGCGCGATTTTTTTTATCGTCTTCGGCGCGGCCCTGCCACATTCCGCAATCCACGAGAATTTTTGTTTTAGCGCTCTCTAAAAGAAAACAGCTGCCCGTCACTTCCTGCGCTCCGCCATAAAAAGTCAATTTAATCATAAGTAATTTTATGATAACATAATTATTTTTAATTCCTCTTGAGCCAGCGCTTTTTGAGCCAGTTTTTCAAGCTCCTCTTTAAGCGGCGCTTCAATTTTTTGGACCTCTGCCAGTCTGGCGCGGGTTTTTGGCGAAGCATCGGCAAAAAGACTGCAGCAGTCGCCGTAAGGAAGCGCGGAAATTTCATAAGTGCCCAAACGCCGCGCTTCCGCGATTATTTCTTCCTTATCATAGCCCGCGAGCGGCCGTAAAATCGGCAGACTGACTGCTTCGGAAACAGCCAAGATGTTATCCAAAGTCTGGGAAGCCACTTGGCCGATGGAATCGCCGGTCACCAGCGCTTTCGCGTTGATTTTTTCCGCAATCATCTCGGCAATTTTTAACATCCAACGCCGGTAAAGAATGGTTAAAAAAGCGGTTGGCGCTCTTTTGACGATCGCCTTCTGAATTTCCAAAAACGGGATAAGATATAATTTCAGCGGTTGAGGACTATATCGGGATAAAACGCCGGCCAGTTTTTCCGCATTCTCCAGAGATTCGCGCGAAGTCCGGGGGTACGAATGGAAATGAATTAAAGCCGGTTCAGCGCCCCGCTTCATTATTTTTAGCGCGGCCACCGGCGAATCAAAACCGGAAGAAATCAGCGCCGCCACCCGGCCGGCGGTGCCCACCGGCAGACCGCCCGGCCCGGAAAATTTTTGATCGTAAATAAACGCCGCGTTTTCCGCCACTTCTATAAAAATCACACGCTTCGGATTTTTTAAATCAACTTTTATTCCCGTTTTTTGCTGAACAAAAGCGCCGGCTTTTTCCATTAAATCCTGGGAAGTAAAAGGATATTTTTTTTCGGCGCGCGAAGCTTCAATCCTGAACGACGCCGGATAAGGCTTTTTAAAAAAAGAGGCGGCGGCTTCGGAGATAACCGAAATTTCCGCCGGCGCGATTCTGGCAAAAGCAAAATTTTTTATGCCGAAAACGCGGCTTAAAATCTCTTTTTGTTTTTGCTGGCCAGGGCCGCCGGCGATTTCCGCCAACAAACGGCCGGAAATGCGCCGCACTCCGATTTTTTTTTCCATCATCCGCTCAATGTTCGCCATCAGCGTTTTTTCAAAAAAAGCGCGATTCTTTCCTTTGAGGGCAATTTCGTGATAATGGATTACGGCCGCGGATTTTTGGATGGGATCCATAAATAAAAAAACTTTACCCGACTTACAGCTCTTTTTTCAGGTGGGTGCTCGCACTGTTTTGCCTCGGCAAAACAGAATTTTAAGCTCCCTTGAAAATTATTTGATCTATAAGTTCTTCGGGTAAAGTTTTCATTATCATATTAGCATAGCCGCCGGATTTTTACAAGAGACTTATCCCCAGAAATTTTTTCTTCTAATTTTCTCTTTCTTCTTCGCCGTAAACGAATTCATAATCCACTTTTTTATAATTAAACAATTCTTCGGTTTTAAAAAATCTCTTTATTTCCGTTTCCGCGGCCGCCGAAGAATCCGAAGCATGGACAATATTGGCCTGGCCGCTGATGGAAAGATCTCCCCGGATACTGCCGGCATCCGCTTCATATCCTTTAGTCGGGCCGACGATAATCCTGACCGCGCTAACGGCGTTTAAGCCGGAGAGCGCCATCACCGCCACCGGCGAAGATTTCATAAAATTTTTAAGAGATTTGAAAAACGGCTTATCTTTGTGTTGAGCGTAATGTTCATCCAATAAAATATCTTCCAGCTGAATCATTTTAAGGCCGATGATTTTCAGGCCTTTTTTTTCAAAACGGCCGATAATTTCGCCGAGCAGACTTCTCTGCAAAGCGTCGGGCTTGATGATAATTAAAGTTTTTTCTTCCTGAAATTTCGGCATTATTTTATTTGTATCAATTATTTATATTCTTTTCAAGTTTTAAAATGATCTTTTCTCATTTTAAAAGCCTGATGGAAACATCAGGCTTTTTATTTTTATTGTTCTTTTTCTTTTGTATTTTTTTAAACCAATCCGGCTTTTTTAAAAAAATACTGCTCCATCAACTCTTCATCGCGGCGAAAAAAAGCTAAATAATATGAATAAATATCTTCATTATTAAAAACAAACGGCATCTTATCCGAAAAAAACATTAAATATAAAGTTAGAGCGCGCCCGGTCCGGCCGTTTCCGTCAATAAAAGGGCGGATTAAACCGAATTGATAATGAAAATCCGCCATTTTATGCAAATTATAAACATAACCGAACTGGATATTTTCTTGCCATTCGTTAATCTCGGAGATTAATGTCCTCATTCTTCCGGCAACCTGCCGCGGAGAACAGATTGTCCTGTCAATCATAAAAAATCTGTCCGAAGGAATAATTTCATCAATGTATTGGCCAGCCGCTTTCTGATTAAATTTTAAAACCGCTGGCCATTTTTCCGCCTGTTCTTTTAAAACAAGCTCATTAACTCTCTTTACATCTCCTTCCGTTAAAAAACGGTTTTTATTTTTGGCCAGCCGCTGAAGAAAAATAATCGCGCCGACATGGCCTGAAAATTTTTTGGAACTCTCTAAAAACTGCCTTTTTATCTCTTCTTTATCATTAGAAATTCCCGCGATTTTCTCGGATTCAAAAACAAACTCCGCCAATAATTCAATATTTTGCTTCATTATTATTCGCCCTCCTCTTAATTAAGGTTAAATTTTAAAAGAAACTTTTTTTTAACACTCTAACATAACGTTAAAAAAAGTAAAGAACGCGTCCTGATTCAATACCTTTAAACCATGACACTGTCTTGGTAGGCGCGTAAAAAGAACGGAAGATTTGATTTTTGAAAAAGTAGGCAACTGCTGCTCCCGCAAGAATTATTCCTAATAACTTAATTAAAACGCGGATATTTTTTGAAAATTTATTACTCATTTATTTATCGCGTTCTATCTAATTTCATAAATAAGCGTCACGCTTACGCGGATTTCTTGAGAGCCGGGTTCAAGCGCGGCACTCCGGAAATCTTCGCTTCCGCCTTTTCCGCCAAACTCCAGCGCGTACGGCATAGACAGAGGAAACGAACCATTCTCGTTTATGGAGATAAGTTTTCCCAAGCGGAATCCGCCGGCCTCGGCAATGGCTCTGGCTTTTCTTTTTGCTTCAGCTATTGCTTTCGCTCTTGCTTGATTTTGCAGTTCGGTCTGGTCGTCAACGGTAAACGACAAGCCCGAGACGGTGTTGGCACCATTATTCACCACACCGGCCACAACGTCTCCCGCTTTATTAAGTTCCCGAATCTTCACCAAGACACTTTGATTGATAGTGTAGCCAACGATTTCCGAAGGCGGACAAGAAACAGCTGATTCTCCGGATAGCGGCGGGCAAGAAAAATATTTATAACGAGGCGCAATATCGTAGAACTGAGTTTTGATGTCTTTTTCTTCAATGCCGTTTTCTTTCAAAAACGCAATGGCTTTATTCAATTTATCCGTATTTTCTTTCTGAAGGTTAGTCAGATTCTTTCCGCCTTCAGTAAGCACGCCAAATGATAATTGAGCAACATCGGGGACTGCCGCCACTTTACCCTCGCCATTTGCGGAGAAAGTGCGACTCAAAGTTATTGATTTAGAAAAAGAATCAACATACCAAAAACTGGATATCGCCAGAAGCGCGATGCCGGAAATTACGGCAATACCTAAATAATTTTTGATTTTTTTATCCATAATTTAATTATCTTTATTATTTTTAATTTTTCTTTTAATGATTTATTAATTTTAATGATTCGTCAACAAGATAAGGCAGAATTTTTGCTATTTTGCAAGCTGTTTCAACTGAATTATTTGCGCAGTAACGCTTCCGTCTGAATTAGCGGCGCCGTTTACCGAGATATTTTTTCCGATTTCAAGATCGCTCAAAGCGCCTTCCGCCGATTTTGTGATTTCGGTTGAATCGGAGAGAAAGATGATTTTTGAACCGCCGTCTTGCAATTTTACAGTCAGGCTTTTGTTGTCTTTAGCGATAATTTCTCCTGATGCAAATCCGCCGCCAATTCGATTTCCCGATCCGCCGTTGCGAAATTCCGTTCTTGAGCCGCCAAATTGCTGAATCCTTTGCTGGCGATCCGACAAAGCTTTATTTTCCGCGTACTTCATGCCTCCATAAAACGCGCCTCCGCTCACGATTACTGCTATTCCAATAATAAGTAATTTTTTCATGTTTTTAATTTTAAATTGTAATTTTGATTTTTGACCTTTAAATTTTTATCATTCATACTTCAATGCCTCAATCGGATTTAAAGATGCCGCTCGTCTTGCCGGATAATAGCCGAAGATAATCCCGATTGCGGCTGACACACCAAAAGCAAGGAGAACCGCCTGCAGAGAAACTTGCGTGGTAATACCGGCAAAATTCGCCACTAAGATAGAGATAATCCAGCCAAGGGCGACGCCCGCCGCGCCGCCAAGAAAAGTAAGCATAATTGCTTCGGCAAGAAATTGCATTGAGATATCTTTTTTCTTGGCGCCGATAGCTTTGCGAAGCCCGATTTCGCGCGTTCTTTCCGTGACGGTCGTCAGCATCATATTCATAATGCCAATACCGCCCACGATCAAAGAAATTCCGGCAACCGCAGCAAGAAATATAGTAAATGTGTCGGTAACTTGCGTCAGCGTGCCGAGAATATCGGCTTGCGAAACAATGGAAAAATCAGGGCTTTGAGAATCAACGCGGTGTTTTGCCACAAGTACGGCGATTGCTTCTTCTTGAACTTGGGGCATAAGTTCTTTTGTTTCCACGCTTATGGCAATTGTTGAAAGAAAATCTGCGCCAGCAAGTATTTTCTGCATCGTGGTCAGAGGCACAAAAACCGTGTCATCAGGATTAAAGAATCCCGCGCTTCCTTTTGCTTGAAGCACGCCGATAACTTTAAAATTGACTTTATTGATACGGATGGTTTTGCCGATCGGGTCCGAATCGGTAAAAAGATCTTTGGCAACCGTCGGCCCCAACACCGCCACCCGAGCCATACTGCGCAACTGGTTTTCCGCGATAAACGAGCCTTGCTCAACAGAAACATTCCGGACTTGCGGATACTCTGCGATTACTCCGATAATGGTTGAATTGGTATTATTGCCCGCTGCGACTATTTGGAAACGCCGCTGAAGCTCCGGCGAAACATATGCGACTCCGATAATCTGTTTAAGTGCTTCTGTGTCATCGTTCGTCAGCGTCTGCGCAGAACCACGGCCGGAAGAAACAATGCCCCGGCCGGGCTGGACAATGCCGGGCAGCACGGTCAGAAGATTTGAACCAAGACCCTCAATACTTGATTGAATTTGTCCCGCCGCGCCCTGGCCGATTGAAATCATCGCGATTACCGATCCGATGCCGATGACAATACCCAAAACCGTCAAACCCGAACGAGCAATATTGGCTGAAAGAGCGATGTAGGTTTCTTGAATAATATCAGTTAGTTTCATATTTTTTAATTTCCCGTTTTAAAAATCACGGTGGTTGGCAATCCGCCTGTTTTTTACCGGACTGTCTTCAATAATGTTCCCGTCGCGGATTTGAATAATGCGTTCAGCGTGTTCGGCGACATAACGTTCATGAGTAATCAACACTATTGTCCGCTTCTGTTCAGAGTTAAGCCGCTGAAAAGTATTAAGCACGATTTCGCCGGTCTTGGTGTCAAGATTGCCAGTGGGTTCGTCGGCAAGAACCAGTACCGGATTGTTGACAAGCGCGCGGGCAATGGCAACTCTTTGCATCATGCCTCCGGAAAGCTGATTGGAATAATGGTTCCAGAATTGCTCAGGGAAAGCCGAAGCGCTAAGGGCTTTTTTGGCCCGTTTTTCGCGATCTTCTTTTTTGACGCCGGCGTAGACCAGCGGCAGGCTTACATTCCGCAGGACTGTCGAACGCGGCAATAGATTGTAAGACTGGAACACAAAACCGATTTTTTGCATCCGAATATCGGCAAGCTCGTCATCGGAAAATTTAGAAATATTTTTATCATTTAAAAGATATTCACCGCTGGTCGGCGTATCCAAACACCCGATAATATGCATTAGCGTTGATTTTCCGGAACCGGACGGCCCCATAATCGCCACAAACTCGCCGTCATCTATCTTGAACGAAGCATTTTTAAGCGCGTGAGTTTCTATTCCGCCAACTGGCGGACCGCTTTTGTAAATTTTAGCGATGTTTTTACATTCAATCATTGCGTTAACGGCTAGAACCACCGCCGCCTCTAAATCCGCCGCCGCCTCCTCCGCCGGAAAGTCCGGGAATTCTTAAACCGCCGGATTGCTGTTGCGTCTGCGCAGTTTGAGCGGCAGTTGGCTGAATGGTCCGTGTTACAATTACATCTCCTTCTTTAAGGCCGTTTGTAATCTCCGTGAACTCATCGCTTATTGTTCCGATTTCAACCGGCTGCTGGCGCGGCGAATTTTTAAGAATTGCTCCGCTCGCGTTTGCCGCAAGCGCCAAGTCCCGGTCATCACCCTCCACAATTTCCACATAACTAATTTTGTCCTGTGATTTTACCGCCGAGTTTGGCAAAATAAGCACATTCGGTTTTGCTTCGGTGACAATGGCGGCCGAAACGCTCATCGCTGTTTTTACCCGATCATCCTGCGTATCAAAGCCGATTTTTACGTTGTAGGTAACAACGCCCTGTAAAACAGAACCTAACGCGTCTATTTCCGCGACTTGTCCTGTAATAGTAAGGTTGGGAATTGCGTCAAAAGTCAGCGTGACTTTTTGGCCCGTTTTAACTTTAGCGACATCAATTTCATTCAAAGAAATTTCGGCGATTTTTTGCCTAGTGATAAGCGTTCCCACAGAATTGCCGCTTGAAACAGTATCAAACCGTTTAAGATTAAGCGCGGCAATTGTTCCCTCAAACGGAGCAATAACGGTGTAATTTGCAAGATCGGTTCTCAGTTCTTCAAGATTCCGTTCCTTTTCGGCAAGGCCGTATGCCGAGGATTGGAGACTTAAAGGATTGCCGCCGGATTCATTTCCGATTTTAAGAATTTCAATATTTCGTTCATTGTCGCGAATCAATCTTTTTGCGGAATCAAGCGATTTTTGTTCCGTCAGGAGCGCATTTAACATGCTGTTGGCGGTGTTTAAATACCCGAACGCGCTGTTTCTTTTCGTATTCACCAACGGATTAATTGTTACCGAATGCGTTTGGGCGTAGTCAATAATCGCGTCAAATAAATTCAGCGTGCTTTGGATCGCCTGGGCAATAGCCGTTGCCGCATCTATTGATTCTGAAAGTATGGCTTCAATTTCTTTTTCGTTAGAATAACGAGTGATATTTTTATAATTCAAAAGGCTCGTATCGTATTTGACGCGCGCAGTTTGGTAATCATCGGCGGCTTTATCCGCAAATATCGGAATAGCGGTCCTGCCGGCGTCAACCGGTTTTACGATGTTTTGCAATGCGTCAATGTTCGCTTGATTTTTATTAACGCTTAAATCATTTTCATATAAAATATCTCTCTCCCCGGTTATGAGAGCCGGCAAATTCAGATAAGTATCCGAAACCGTATTGAAAACATCGGTATATGAAGACGCCAGATCGGTTTTTGCGTCTTCAAGCGCCTCAAGCGCTTTTTCAAAATCAAGAGGAGCTTGGACTTTGTCTTTTTGGTATTGCAGCCGCGCCTGCGCCAGCGATTGTTCCGCGTCGGCGACGGCTTGTTTTGCGTCAGTCGCGTCAATCTGCGCGATTGCCTGTCCTTGGCGCATCGCGTCTCCGGCTTTAACGCCGACCCAGACAACATCTCCCGACGCTTTTGGTTTTATCGCAACTTCATCCAAAGCAGACACTTGTCCGGTGCCGGAAACAGAAACGATAAGCGTTCCTTTTTCAATTTGGACGGCAACATAGCGAATTGTTCCGTTATTGCTGAAAATTTTGGCATAACCCCAATAACCGCCGGCGGCAATCAAAATCAGGATTATTCCCGAAGCCAATTTATGCCGCAATATTTTTTTTGATATTTTTAAAAACATTTCCATTGTTATTTAAACACTCGGATAAATTTGGCTTCAATTTGGCCTTGCTCGTTTGGAGAGCCGATAATAACCGCTTGATCGTCAACTTTCAGGTCGCCGGTTTTTAATGATTCGCGCCGGCTGACGATTGTCGTTTTGTCGGAAACAAGAATAGTTTTTTCAACATTGTCCTGGCTTTTTACAATTATAACGCCGCCGTCAATTTTGATGACTGAGCCGAAAGTTCCGTGGGCGTTGATAAAATCTTCTTTGTCGCCAAAACCGCGCTTGAAATTTTCAAAAAATCCTCTTTGCGGCCCGGCAAAATTCTTATGATAATTTTCGGCCCAACGATAGGAATATCTCGCTTTTATCGTTCCGACTTTCACTCCCGCGCCAAAAACCAAAACAAGCGCCGCAAAGCCGGCCAATCCGATAATGACCCATTTGAGAATATCTTTTTTTATTTTTAAATTTTGGTCCGTCATTTTTATTTTTTATTTTTGAATTTTAAATTTTCATGAGATAGCCGACCAGCAATCTCTTTTTATATAGAAACAAACGAAGAGTAAATATCGCTAATATCATATTAATGGTAAAGACAGCGAGGCCGGCAATCGGCAATGATTCGGCAATAGTCAAGCTGAATTCTTGCCACGACGCGAAAAATACGCCGATATCGTTTAAGGCAACTTCAATAAACTGAAGTATGCCGGAATTCCGCATTTGGCCTGTAAAGAGCGTCCAGGAGAAAGGAGCGGTTGCAAGCGACACAACTAAAAGAACCAGAAATTCAAACGCCAACCTTTTGGCATTGCGCAATTCTTGTTCGCGCTTAATCGCAAGAATAATCCGGTCAAAAAGCCCTGTTGGCGGTTCCGGCGGTTTAAGATAAAAAAATAGCTGTTCAAAATCTTTTCGCGCCATATATATTAATACGGCAAAGGGACGCATTTTGGTGTCCATGCTTTACAAGAACCGTTATATATGCTATTGTTGTAATTGTAATTAAAGATAGCACTTTTACATTGTTTTCTAAAAGCTGTAATGGGGCAGCGAAATTTAAACTAAAAGAAAGGAGGAATAGCTATGATTACGAAAAAATATAAAACTCCCTCCCAGGTAACTGGGAGCTACGTGGAATTTCAGGTGGCCGTCCTGCGGGCCCTACCACGTGACATCAATCCCGTTATCGCACTCGGCTGGACGCAAAACGGCGAGTCGCTCGCGCGAGTTCTCCGCGAGGCGTTTACGCCTTACGGCAAGCCCGCCGGCAACATTAACTCCTTCTCTGTCTCCCTTCCCGTGAACTATAGAAGGAGTGTAAAAGATGCAGTAAAGGCCGGCCATTACGACTCGATCGACTCTAATATTATTTCTCACATCTTTTCGACCCAGAGGAAAGGAACGGCAAAAGTTACGATGGAGTTCTTCTGTTTCGGCCGGGATATCTCGACCAACGAAGCGCTCAGCAAACTCAATAAAAGGGGATTTCGCCCGACCGAGCTTCACGAACTTCTCGCCTTTGGCGAAAATTACCCCGAATTACAGGGCGATTTCTTAATAGTGGCTCTTTCGATTTGGAAGAGCCCAAACGGCCTCCGCTATGCCCCATGCCTCGACAGGCGTGGCTCGACGCGCTTCCTGGACCTGTGCTGTGCCGATGGAGATGAAGTCTGGGATAAATCATGCTGGTTTGCGGCCGTCCGCAAGAAATAGCTTTGAAATCGTTCGCCCTCGGCATAGCGACATTGCGCCGAGGGCTTTTTCTTTTTCCGCCCATTTCATTTTCACTGCGAAGCGGCGAGCCATTTTGCGGGATATTCTAAAAATAGTGCGAACCCATTTCGAAGAAAGATAACGCCTCGCCTCGCTCGGCGAATCCGCTCGGGCGGCGCGGGAAGGAGAGGTGGGAGGAGGAATGCCCGCGCCGCCCTCGCTTTCGGAAAATCGCGCGTAACTATTATGAATTTAATGTATCCAAAAATCGAACAAAAAGAAAGGGCGGCCTCGGCTTTCGCTTTGGTCGCCCATGTTCGTGATTTACCCCGTTAGAAAGACAGCTTTAGGCTTAAATACAAAATTATTTAAAATAAAGTTTGACTATGAAACTTTCTAACGGGGTTTACCGCGTGAGGAGTTGTTTCGCGCATTTCTCCACCTCGCGCTTCCACAAATTTGAATCCGTGGTGTCAATCTCGGCGAAGATAGCGAACGGAAATTTTTTGAGTTTCCATTGCCCGCCGCCTTGATTGACCCAGCGATAATGGTGAGGCGTGCGCCTCCACATCTCGCGAACTTTAACCGCCGCGCCCTTAGATTGCTCGCTTCCTTGCCACTTGGATTTTGCGCCGCCGAAAAAATCGTCAACGCGATTGTGGTAGGTTGCAGTGAGGACGCGACCCACCATAACATCAAGGTCGCAGTAGGTGCGGACGAAGACAAGGTGCACCCCGGCCTTGCGCGCTTTCTCGCGAACGCTCGCGCGCTTTTTATCGTCCACGAAGTCGGAATCGAGAATGACATTGCCGCCTTGCTTCACGACTTCGAGTACTGCGTTCTCGGCGATAGCGCGCGACTTCTCATAGCGTTCGCTTTGTTTGCGAAGCTCGATGCGAATGTCGTCGCCTTCAATAACCGTCGCGCCGATGTGCTTGGCGAGTTCTTGCGCCACCGCGCTCTTGCCGGAACCAACGAGGCCGATAATGGCCACGATGACCGGCTTGTCGGTCTTGCGCTTCTTGATGTCGAGCTTCGCCATGAACGCGCCTTGTGCCGCTTGTTCCTTTTTGGTGAGTGTTTCGCGTTTGTGAACCATAACTCTAATTATACGCGGCAGAATGAACTCTGTCAACTGTCCAAACATTTGACACCTCCATTTTTCGGTTTGTTTTCAACTGGAAAAGTGGCTACAAACCACTTTTCATTCTGCCGCTATGATAGCATTAAAATTATATCTCGTCAAGCTCGCGGGTTTATTCCGCACACATCGCAAGAATGGCAATCGAGCTTGACATTTATATCAGAAACAGCGGTTGGCAATGTTTGGGCAAAAGCAACGCCGCTGAAAAACGCGAATGCTGAAATAATAAGTAGCGTTATTTTTTTTCATATTTTTATGTGATTTAATTTTTATTATTAATTTGTATCGATATTTTTATTTTATTATATTTTTCAGCATAACAAGCGCCCGCCTGTGCCGCGATTTTACGGTATTGAGCGGTTCGCCGAGAGATTCCGCAATTTCTCTAAAATTGAAATGGTCATTGTAGCGCAGAAATAAAATCATGCGGTATTTTGGCGATAATTTCTCCATTGCCGAATTGAGCATATGCGCCATTCCGGCTTTTTCTAAAAGCTCTTGAGGAAGCGGAGAGGAATCGGCAAGCGTCTCGGTTATCATATTTTCTCCTTTCTCGTTTTCAAATTCAGAGAATGGAATCGCCTTTTTCTTTTTTAGAAAATCAATTGCGGTATTTTTAGCAATGGCAAAAATCCAGGTTTTGAATTTTTTATTTTGATCAAATTTTTTTAGATTGCGCCATGCTTTTACAAATGTCTCCTGCGTGGCGTCTTCGGCATCCTGCGCATTGCCCGTATATCTATATGTAAAACTGTAAATCAATTTTAAATATCGTTGAAAAAGAATCCTAAGCGATTCTTCATTACCCTTAAGATAATGCCCGATAAGTTGCTGATCAGAACGATTCATAACGCCAAAATAACATTTTTTTCAACAAAAATCCAGATGCGGTTATTACAACAGATAAACAAACTTTCTAAAAATCTACTTTAATAAAATATTCTCTCCATCACTTTTCATTATTATAGAACCGAGCAAATCGGTTCTTAATATTTTTACTCCGAATTTTGCCAAAATATCCATTACTTCCTGATGAGGATGTCCATAGCGATTATTTTTTCCCGCGGAAATAATCGCATACTTCGGACTGGCATATTCAACAAAAGATTCCAACGATGAAGTTTTAGAACCGTGGTGTCCGGCTTTTAAAACATCTACATCTAATTCGCCGGCCGGCAAATTCTTATCAACGGATACGAGATATCCCTCAATTTTTTTAGGAGAATCTCCGGTAAAAAGAAAAGACGCGTTGCCATAAACCAGTTTTGCCACGATTGAAGCGTCATTCGTATCCATTTTTAAAACATCTCTGTCTGGAAAAAGAATCAATAAATATGCGTTATCGCTTAATCTTAATTTCATTCCTCGTCTGGCGAGAATTTTTTTGATTTGTTTTTCATCAACCAATTTTTCAAACTCTTTATAAACCGTTGTTTCGGACTCCACTCCCGGCTCCATAACAAAATCTACTTCGTATCTCTCCAAAACATCGAGCAATCCGCTGATATGATCTTGGTCTGAATGGGTTGCTATCACAACATCAATGGAACGATCGTAAAAAGGCAGGACTTTTGAAAGTTCGGCTAAAACTTGTTTATTAGGTCCTCCGTCTATCAAAATCTGCTGATTATTCGGAGTATCAACGAGAATTGCGTCTCCTTGACCGACATTCAAAAATGCGACGGTTAATCTCTGATCGCTTTCCGCAAATACCGCATACCATACAAAAAATGTTGCCGTTAAAAGCAATCCCAGAAAATACCATTTAAAATTTTGCTTGATTTTTTCTTTCATTCAATCTCTTCTATTTCAAACTCGTCCGCTTCTTTATTCCAAAGCGCCGGAGAAAATTCCTTTTTTTTGAAAAAACCGGAAAATAATCGCGGTTTAAAAACAAACCAAGCCAGTAAACCGTAAATCAAAACCGCGGAAAAAGCGGAAAAATTCGGCGCCCGCCATTCTGCCCAGGAAAGCCGGGCAAAAATATTCACCACCCAAAGTTCGTAATTAAGCAAAATCCAGGCAAACCAAGCAAAAAGTAAACTAATTAAATGGTTAAATAATCCGAAAAACCATGTCAAAAATCCGAAAAACATCGTTGTGGGAACAAACATTAAAATCAGGATATTCACCGGCAAAGCGACCAAAGAAATCGCGCCAATTGAATGTAAAATTAAAGGAGCAACCGCCAGTTGGGCCGAGGCAGTGGCCGCGGCATAACCCCTTAAGCCGAAACTTTTCGGTAAAAAGCTGAAATATTTTTCCAGCCGCGGCGCCAAATAAATAAGGCCGAGAGTGGCCGCGAAAGAAAGTTGAAAAGAAGAATCAAAACGCAAAATTTTAGGATTATGTAAAACCATCAGAAAACCGGCGAGCATCAGCGCCCTGGTTACTTCATAAACTTTTCCGGTGGAACGCGCCAGAAGAACAAAAATAGCCATTATGGAAGCTCGGACGATTGTCGCCGAAGCGCCGGTCATCGCAGCAAAAAAAATGATGACCAAAACGCTTAAAACAACGCCGAAAAAATTCGGCAAAGGCAGAAAAGCCAGGGCGCGGCCGATATTTTCAGCGATAATCGTCACGTTATAGCCGGATAAAACCACCAGATGGATCACGCCGGCTTTTCTAAAATCTTCCCGCAGATTTTCAGGGATGCTTTTTCTGGCGCCGATCGTCAATCCGCCTAAAAACGAAGCATGCGGTTCCGGCAAAACGCGCGAAATTCCGGCTATAAAATTATTTTTCAGCGCAAAAAGTTTTTGTTTAATGCTGAACAGCGGGCCAGCCGCTTCTCCTTGTTTTTCAATTTTAGGATAATCCATTGAAAGAAAAATGCTGTCTTTAGCCAGATAAGCCCGCCAATCAAAATCATCGGAAAAATTTTTCGGTTCTTTAAGAACGCCTTTTATTTCCAAAAAATCTCCGTATTTAAATCCGGGATATCTTTCCGTGGAAACGAGAATTTTTCCGGAAATAATGCCCTGCCATTGATTATTCTGCCGCAAACTGTCGGCCTGAAAAACAAAACGCATATTATTTTCCCGCTCATCCGGCTCCTCGATAATTAAACCGCGCAGCGCGACCTCGCTGTTTATTCGCGGCCGCAAAACCGTTGGAACGCTTTTTTGGTCTTTAATTTCATAACGCCAAACTCCCAAACTGAACGCGGCCAGCGCCAAAGCGGCTGCCGGAAAAAAAATTTTCCGGGGAATTAAAAAAAATAAAACCAAAGCAAAAAAAACGAATAAAAGAAAAAACCCCGCCGCGCTTCCCAACGGATCAAAAAAAGAACGGACTCCCACGCCCGCGATAAATCCAAAAATCGCAGCCGATAAAATATTTCCTTTCATTTTATTTTTAGATCAAAAAAGCGGAAGAGTTTTTTTATCCAGAATTTCGTTCGCCAAACGGTCGGCTCTTTTATTTTTTTCGCGCGCCACGTGTTGAAAATTAACCGCGCCAAAATCAATTTTTAAATTCCAGATTTTCATAAAAAGAAGCTGAAGATTGGCGTTTTCAATTTTGTATTCACCGTTCAATTGTCTGGCCAAAAGTTCACTGTCGGTTTTTATCGTCACTTCTATTTCTTTTATTTTTTTCTTCCCGAAAAGATGTTTGGTCTTTTTAAGCGCGAAAATCACCGCTTCATATTCCGCTTCATTGTTTGTTTTTTTACCTAAAAATTCCCCGTATTCTTTAATTAAATTTTCGTTTTCGTCTTGAATCGCCACGCCTAAAGCCGCGGGTCCGGGATTGCCGCGGGATCCGCCGTCGGTAAAAATAAAAATTTTTTTCTGGTATTTTTTTTCCGTCATATTTTACAAAATCCGATAATCCGCCACTCCCAAACGAAGTTCTTTCCGGCCATTATAGCGCGAAAGCTCAATCGTCGCCAAAAGTTCCAATTTTGAACCGGCTGTTAAATTCTGAAGTTCGGGACGCTCTCCTTTAAACCATAAAACCGCGGTTAATTCTTCGCCGTTTGATTTACGAAAAAATAATTTAAGATGAAGGCCGCTGTTGCCCATCGCAGTAAGATGTTTCAGCTCTAAATTTTTAAACCAAAAAATCGGCGCGGGATTTTCCGCGCCAAAAGGAGCGAAACGCCTGATATTCTCAAAAAGATGGCTGTTAACTTTTTCAATATCCAATTCTTTATCCGCTTCTATTTTCAAAAAATGATTTTTATCCCGCGATTTTTTGGAAACAATTTCGTTAATTTTTTTTTCAAACTCTGCGATTTTTTCCAAGGATACGCTAAAACCGCCGGCAAAATGATGCCCGCCGAAATCAATAAAAAAATCATCAGGCAAGCCGCGCATTATTTCCATCACGTTCAAATCCGCGCTCCGGGCTGAACCTTTGATATTGCCGGATATTTCTCCTTTTCCCCATAAAAATACCGGCCGGGAAAAAAACTCCAAAAGGCGGTTGGCGCTTAATCCTAAAACTCCCGGATTCCACGAAAGATCGCCCATCGCGATGGCGGGAGGCAAATTATCAAGGTCTTGGTATTTACTTTTGACGTCCTGAATTATTTTATCAACCAAACGGCGCTGTTCTTCTTTAGTTTGGCAAATTTTTTCCACCAGCCATTCCGCTTCCGTCAGCGATGAAGTAATCAATAAATCAAAACTGGTGGTTTCGCGCCCCATCCGGCCGGCGGCATTGATGTGAGGCGCCACGGAAAAAGCAATATCTTCTTCCGTGATCAAAGAAGGATTCAAATTCAATTTACGATAAAGCGCCAGAAGCCCCGGCCGTTTAGTCTTTTGGGCCACTCTCAAGCCATAATAAACAAGCGCCCTATTTTCATCCGTCAAAGGCATCATATCGGCAATGATGGCGATGCCCACTAAATCTAAAAGCCATTTTTCCCAGCCCAACGGCAAACCAAAAGATTCAATTTTTAAAATTGCCTGGATAGTTTTGAATGCCTCTCCCGCGCCGCAAAGATACTTATAAGGGTAATCGTCATCTTCTCTTTTTGCGTCAATAATCGCGTAGGCTTCGGGCAGCTTTGACGGCGTCAAATGATGATCAATAACGATAACTTCAATGTTATAAGAATGAAGTTTTTTAATTTCTTGAAAATTGGTGACGCCGCAATCAACCATAACCACTAAAGCCGGTTTTAATCCGATAAATTTTTCCACCGCTTTCTGGGAAAGGCCGTATCCTTCCTGATAACGATCCGGAATATGCACTTCAAAATTCGCGAAGCCGATTTTTTTAAAAAAATCTGAAAAAATAGCGGCCCCGCACATTCCATCCGCGTCGTAATCGCCAAAAATAACCGTTTTTTCTTCTTCTTTAATCGCGCGAATAATTCTTTGAGCCGCTTTTTTCATGTCTTTATGCTGAAAAGGATCGTGAAGATCGCGCTCATAATCGGGAAAAAAATATTTGTTTCCAGCTTCCCTGGTTTTTAAGCCGCGTTCAAAAAGCATCTGCCGGCTAATCTCGTCTTCATCGGGAAATTTTTTAATCAAAGACGCGGGATAGGACTTTTTCAATATCCATTTTTTAGTGTTTGCCATTTGAAAATTTATTCAATAAACTTCATTACTTGATAAACCTCGTTAGAAGCCGGTATTTGACTATAACTTAACGGGACGGACTTTCAAAGCCTCAATCCCCGGCAGAGTGCGGCGGCTAAGAAAATCCAGCAACGCGCCGCCGCCGGTGGAAATAAAAAAATATTTGCCGAGCAGTTTTTCTTTTTCCAAAAAAGCGGCGGTATCGCCGCCGCCCGCGACGATTTTCGCTCCGGAACGGACAAGCGCTTGAGCTATTTCTTTTGTTCCTTTGCCGTACCCTTTTTCAAAATAACCGAGAGGCCCGTTCCAAAGAATAAATCCGGCCCGGCTTATTTCTTTTTTTATCTGATCAACCGTTTTCGGCCCAATATCATAAATAACGTCTTTTTTCAGAATTTCTCCGATTTTTACGATTTTTCTTTTTTGATTTCTTAAAACAACGGCGTCTTCAGGCAAAATAATGTTTCTTGCTTTTTTTATTCCGGAAAAATCCGTTGCCGACGCTTTCTCGCAATAAGATTTTCCTATTTCATAACCTTTTTCTTTCAGATAAAAATTGGCAACCGCTCCGGCCACGATAATTTTATCCGCTTTCTTGATAAATTTTTTCAAAAATTCAAACTTAGTGGATATTTTTTTGCCGCCTAAAATCAGAATAAAAGGACGAGGCGGATTAAAAACTTTTTCAAGATTGTTAACTTCGCTCAAAAAAAGCGGACCGGCGTAAGATGGCAGAAATTTCGGCAAACCGACGATGGAAGCGTGTTTTCGATGAGAAGCGCTGAAGGCTTCGTTAATGTAAAGGTCGGCCAAAGAAGCCAACTGGCGGGAAAATTTTTCGTCATTTCTTTTCTCGCCTGCCTTCATTCTTAAATTTTCAAGAATTACCGCATCGCCGTTTTTCATCGCTTGAATCGCTTTCTTCGCTTGCCGGCCCAAAAGATCGGGAATAAATTTTAAATTTTTAAGATAATATTTTTTTAAATAACGGGCCAGCGAACGCAAAGAAACAATTTTACCGCCATTTTCCAAATGGCTGATTAAAATAACTTTTGCTTTTTTCCTTAAAAGACCGCGAATGAGCGGTAAGGTTTTTTTAATCCGAAAATCATTCTGCACCCGGTTGTTTCTAATCGGCAAATTAAAATCAACCCGCACCAGCGCCTTTTTTCCGGCTAACGATTTAAGATTAAAAATTCCGTCAGAAGCCGTGATCATAATCAAATGGCGGCTTGTTTTAAAATTTCTCCGAATTTTTTCGCGTTTAAACTGGCGCCGCCGACCAAAAGGCCGGAAACATTCCGGACCGCCAGAAAATCTTTCGCGTTTTTTTCATTAACCGAACCGCCGTAAAGAATGGGCGCGCCGTAAGCCAACTTCTGGCCGAAAATATCGAATAAAATCCGCCGGATGTAAATGGTTTTTTCAAAAACATCTTCCGGCTTATCGGCTTGGCCAGCTTGGCCGGCGCTGATCGCCCAGATCGGCTCATAAGCGATGATTAAATTTTCAGCCATTTTTTTTGAAACGCCAACCAGAGCGCTCTCTAATTCTTTTTTAACCGTCACCGGCAAAACATCTTCTTTTTTTTCTTTTTCGCCCACGCAAAGAATCACTTTAAGTCCGGCTTTTAAAGCGGCTTTCACTTTTTTATTAACCATTTCGTCCGTTTCTTTCAAATGCTCGCGCCGTTCGGAATGGCCGATAATTACATATTTCACTCCCAGTTTTTTCAGCATTAAAGGAGAAATTTCTCCGGTAAAAGCGCCTCCTTTGGCCGGCAAATGCTCCCAAAAAACATCTTGCGCGCCTAATTTCAAATTTGTTAATCCGGCTTTAACGATTAAAGAAGAAAAATAAATAAAAGGCGGGCAAAAAACCGTTTCCACGCCCCGCAATTTTCCAGCTGTTCTTTTAATTTCGCGAAAAAGCCGCTCCGCCTCGCCTCGCGTTTCCGGATTCATTTTTAAATTAGCGACAATAATCCGTTTCATAAAATATATAATGATTCAAAAAATAAATTTTAAAACCGCGAATCCTCCGATCAACAAAATAATAAAAATAACGGAAAAAATATTGAAATATTTATAAATAACGCGCTTTACTTGAGAGCCGAAAAGTTTTAAAAAATAGGCGAGAATAAAAAAACGGGCAGCCCGGCCGATTATTGAGGCAATAATAAAACCGAAAAGAGGAATTTTAAAAAAGCCGGCGGAAATGGTAAAAATCTTGTAAGGAATCGGCGTAAAAGCGGCGGTAAAAACAATCCAAAAAGAATAAAGTTCGTATTTGACGCCCATCCCCGCCATCAATCCTCCTAAATTATAAAATTCCACTATTTTTTTGCCTATTGCTTCATAAAATCCGTAGCCGATAAAGTAACCGAAAAGCCCGCCCAAAACCGAACCAAAGCTGCAAATCAGCGCGTATTTCCACCATTTAACCTTGTTATTCGCCACCAAAAGAGCAATCAACAGAACATCGGGCGGAATGGGGAAAAAAGAGCTTTCAATAAAAGCCAAAATGAAAAGCGCGAACAACGCGTGAGGCGTTTCCGCCCAGCTTTCAACCCAGATTCCCGTTTGATGGATTTTTTTTTTAAAATTTTCCAGCATTTTACGATTTTCTAAGTATTTCCGCCGCTTCTTCGGGAGAAATAGAAACCACTTCAACGCCCGTTCCCAATTCCAATCCGGCCCAGACGGCAATTCTGGGAAAAATTTCAAAATGCCAATGGTAATGCGCCATATTGTTTTTTTTGGCCGGCGCGGTATGGATAAAAAAATTATAATCGGGATTGTTCAGCGCTTTTCCCAATCGGCGCAGAACCTCAACTAAAGCTTGCGCGAGTTCCGATCTCTTTTTCTCATCTATTTCTTCAAAATGAGAAGCGTGCCATTTCGGATAAATTCTCATTTCATAAGACACTCTGGGAGCAAACGGCGAAATCACGGCAAAATAATCATTCTGAAAAACTATTCTCTTTTTTTTCTTCAATTCCCATTCCATCATAACGCAATGAACGCATTGGCCGTATTTTTTAAAATATCTTTCCGAACCGTTAAAACTTTTTAAAACATCGGCCGGCACCGTCGGCATGGCCGCCAGCTGGGAATGAGGATGGGCAATCGACGCCCCCGCTTTCAGCCCATGGTTATGAAATATTAAAATATATTCCGCGCATTTTTCTTTTTTAAGCTGAAGGTATCTTTCCTGATAAGTTTTAAGCACCAACTGGGCTTCATTATAATTCATCTCACCCAAACTCCGCGAATGAGGGCGGGTTATTATTATTTCATGATAACCCACCCCATCCATTTTATGGTACAATCCTTCCGGTTCTTTTTCAGGACAAATTTTTGAAGGAATCAATATCGGATACTTATTGGGGATTATTTGCACGAACCAATTTTTAAATTCTCCGGCGGATTTTTTCAAAGGATTTAAAGCATGCCAGATAAGAGGCTTTGAATTTTCAAATTTTTGCGGATTTTCAAAAGGGCAATTTTCCAACGAGAACTTTTCCCGCGCGCTTTCTTCAACATTATTAAAAAAATACGGCCGTTTTCTCCGTACCGAAGCAACCAATATCCAATCGCCTGACACGATATCCTGCCTGAATTCGGAAAATTTATTTTTCATACTGTTAAAAATTATTTAAGATTGTATTTTCCCAGCGTCAAATACCATTTTACTCTTATGGTTTCCCATAAAACCTGAAAATAAGACGCTATTTTAACGTGGCTAAAAGGATCGTTTTTCCAATCAGCCGGCACAATGCCGATTTTATATTTCAAGGCGCGCGCCAAAGCTAAAACTTCAATGTCAAATCCCCAGCGGTCTATTCGCGCGCGGGAAAAAATTTCTTTTGCCGCAAAATCGCGAAATGCTTTAAAGCCGCATTGCGTATCCCAAATGCCCGGCACCGCCACCAACTGAACGAAAAGATTTCCCAAGTTGCCGAGCAAACGTTTAAACCGGCTTTGCGGCACGGACTGGCGCGCGCCGACCGCGTCTTTTTTATCGCGCGAACAAATCACCGCTTCATAACCTTTGTCAAAAAATGGCCGCATCAGCTCAAAATGGGAAATATCCGTGGAATTATCCGCATCGGTAAAAAGCCGAATCCGGCCGCGGGCTGCCAACATTCCTTCTCGGACCGCATAACCTTTGCCGCGGTTGTTTTTTGTGTTTAAAAGCGATAAATAAATAATTTCTCTTTTTAATTTTTCCACTTTTTCCGCGGTCGCGTCTTTTGAAGCGTCATTCACCACGATAATTTCGTAAGGGTACGGCTGTTGTTTAAGATAGCGCGAAATTCTTTCCAAAGTTGTTTCGATCCGCTCTGCTTCGTTATAAGCCGGAATTATGACCGATAAAAAAACATTTGTTTGCAGATTAGACATAAAATAATGATATCATTCTATTTTTCATTTTTTAAGATAACTGTCCAAAATAAGAGCGGCGGCGGAAGCGTCTATTTTTTTATGCCGGCCTTGAAGCCGGATTGCTTCTTTAGTGGAAAGAATTTCATCCTGAAAAATTACTTTTAATCCGATTTCTTCATAAAGCCGCCGGCCAAATTCTTGAATCTCCTTGGTCATTTCAGTTTCTTTGCCTTTTAAATTCTTAGGCAAACCCATAATGATTTTTGAAATACCTTCATTTTCACAAATCTTTCCGATGGCGCGGAATTTTTCAGCATTGTTTTCAATAATAGCATAAGGAAAAGCCATCTGTCCCTCTTTATCGGACATTGCCGTCCCGATCCTTTTTTTTCCGTAATCAATGCCTAAAAATCTCATATTTTGGTCAAAATTTCCGCGCCAATTTTAGTTACCAGCACCGTATGCTCAAAATGGGCGGAACGCGAACCATCCGCGGTTTTCCAAGCCCAGCCGTCTTTCGTTAATTTTATTTTCTCGGTGCCGACGTTCACCATCGGTTCCAGCGCCAAAACCATTCCTTCTTCAAGTAAAAAACCCACTCCTCTTTTTCCCCAATTCGGAATTTCCGGCTTTTCATGAACCGCCCGGCCCACGCCGTGGCCGACCAATTCCCTGACCACATAAAATCTTTTTAATTTTACGTAAGATTCAACGGAAAATCCGATATCGCCAACGCAGCCGCCGTCTTTTATCGCGCCAATTCCCAATGCCAGCGCTTTTTTCGTTACGGCAATCAACCGCGAAGATTTTTCATCAACATTTCCGATCGGAACGGTAACCGCCATGTCCGTATAAAACCCTCTCCATTTCATTCCTAAATCTAAACTGGCAATATCGCCGTCTTTTAAGATTCGGGAGGAAGGAAGAGCATGCACTATTTCGTCATTAACAGAAACGCAAAGCGAAGAAGGATAAGGAATTTTCGCGTCCGCGGTTTTATATCCTTTAAAAGCCGGCTGACCGCCTTGTTTTAAAATCAATTCTTCGGCGCGCCGGTCAAGCTCCGCGGTGGTAATTCCGGGCGCCGCGATTTGAGAAACAATATCCATAATGTTTGCCAGCCGCCGGCCGCCTTCCCTTAAAATCTTCAGTTCTTTTTCGTTCTTAATCCGCATCTTATCGTTTCAAACCAACGGCTTTCAAAACATTTTGATGGATTAATTCCGGATCCAGAGGATTGCCGTCTATTTGAATAATTTTATTTTTACTTTCTGTTTTATAATAATCCAGAGCCGGCCGCACGTATTTTTCGTAATAAGCCAAACGATTTTCAATCCGTTCAGCCGTGTCGTCCGGCCGGCCTCTCTTTTTCATCCTTCTCGTGGCTTCTTCCCGAGAAACATCAATGAAAACGGGAAAAACTTTTTTTCGGCCGTAAAATAAAAAAGATTCATCTAACATTTTGGCCTCCAGGATCGTCCGCGGCGAACCATCCACAATTAAATTCTTTTTTTCATCCATTTCCTGGATAAACCGGCTGGCCCAAGCCCAAACCGCCAAAAAATCAGGAGCTTTGGCTCCTGCTTTCATCACTTTTTCATCAACCAGCCGCGCGGTTAAAAATTCTTTTTGCCCGACTAATTCCCGCAGTTTAGCGCCGGTATAAATGTACAAAACGCTGTCCGGCCCGTATTTTTCTTCCAAATGTTTTTTCAAAAGCTCCGCTTGCGTGCCTTTGCCCGAACCCGAACGGCCGATAAATATAAAATTCAGCAAATTTTCCATTATCGTTTTATGATAGCTTTTTTTTCGGAAAAAATAAAGCTCCACGCGCGAGCGCGCGGTGTTGCGATACGGACCTCCATAAACATCTAATCCCCCTCCCTTAAATCTCCTTCCAAGTGGGGTCAGTGTTCATAACATTGACGTTGACATTGGCATAACGGTCTCCAAGGCTTGAACTACTGCCTTTGATCTGGACAAGATAAGTGTCTCGGGGCACGGGCGATTTAAGGCAGAGATCAAAGGTTGAACCGCTTTCATAATAACCGCTGGCCAAAGGATTGCGGCTGAAGTTATAGCCATTAGGATAAGTTCCGTTAAGGAAAAGGTAATTGGCCAATCCTCCCCAATCAGCCACGGAAAAACTGACATTTTCATTGAATCCGTTGAAGGAAGTTACGGTAACAATGGAAGGGCTGTTTTTATCGTCAGAAGCGCAGGTTTCCGGTTCTTTGCCGATAATCGTGATGCTGACCGAAGGATTAGCGGAAATGCTGAAAGACGGAGGCGGAGGCGGAGGAGGAGGCGGAGGAGGAGCCAGAGAAATAGTTTGGGTCTGGAATCTTATTCTGGCTCCTCCGCCGTTTTCATAGTAATTTATCCTGAAAAGATGGGTTCCCGAAGAAAGAGATTTAGTGCAGTTTTCTTCTTTGTAGCCGTGGTCTCCCCAGTTGTCCAGGCAAAGTTCTCCGTCAATGTACAATCTTGAACCATCATCGGAGCCGAGAATGAATTGGTAAGTCCCGGCATCATAATTCCGGGAGCG
>JACPLO010000003.1 GCA_016186495.1 Candidatus Niyogibacteria bacterium | reverse complement strand
CCGTACCATAGGCGGAGCTGAAATTGAAAGGATTAGGGCTGGTTCTCGCACCAAGGGTGCCTTTCAATATAACAACGTTTTTATTGACTACTAAGATTTTAGTTTCTATGATAACTGCTCCTCCCAGCCCTGAACTCAAAATAAATCTTGTGGCGAAATCGCCTTCGTCATACTTTATAATCTCAACCGTAATCAAAGGAACATCCTGATCCGGCTGGACAACCGCGATATTTTTTTTAGCCATCTCCTCAATCATGATTTTTTTGAATCCATTAAGCGCCCCAACAGGCACTTTAACATCCGGCGCTGAAATAATTTCAAGGCTGAAGGCCTTGAAATTCTTCGACGGCGCGTTATTTAGCGACTCGCTGTTTAAATATTCCCAATCTTGTTTTACCGGATAAGAAGCACAACCCACTTCCAAAAAACCAAACACTATAAAAACTAAAACAAATAATAATTTTGTCTTTTTCATTTCAACCCTCCTTTTTTATTAACTTTCCTTGATTGGAAAGTTAAATTGTCAAAAAACCTCTAATTTATTTGTTCTAATTATACTCTCATTATCTTTATTTGTCAAGGTTTTTTACAATATGTTATAATTTTGGTAATGAAAATAGAAAAAACTATTTTGAAAAATTTAATACCGCTTCAAAAATATACAAAATTAAGGCATAAAAATCCCTATTTATTGAATTTTTTTAAAGGGAAACAGGAAATTTTTTATTTAGGGATTGAACACTCCAGGAATCTAAAAAATAAACAATTTAAACTTATAGAAGAATCATTGCGGAAATTTTTAAATAGACACGAAAAAAACAAAATTGTAATTTTTTTAGAAAGTTTTATTCCACCATTAATTAATAATCGTGAAAAAATGATTATTAATTTTGGCGAGACAGGATTGATTTATTTAATATCTGTCAGAGAAAAACTAAAAGTATTTTGTCCAGAACCTTCTCAAGAACAAAATTTAGACTTTGTGAAAAATAGAAAACATAATGCTATTGATATTTTTCTCTGGATTTTTATAAACATTTTATATAATAAACTGGCCACAAAAAAAAGAAAGAAACTTACAGAAAAAATAACTAAAGAAACATTTACAGTTATTAAAAAAATTATCAAGACACAAAAAAAGTTTGGCATAGAAAAAGAATTTGCAAAACAACTAAATTTGATTTTAAGAAACAAAACAAAAAAATCATTTTTTGAGATTTTAAACGAATTAACTTTAAAAGAAATAAAAAAACTTCAAGACCCGTTTATTAAATTTTCAAAATTAAACAAAATCGGCGCCGATTTTAATTTGGCGAGAGATTATTACATATCCAAAGAAATAATTAAACAACTTAAACGAAATAAAAACATATTCGCAGTTTTTGGAAAAAACCATGTTATTTGTCAAGAACCAATTTTAAAAAAATATTTCAAAAAATAAGGGTAACTGAAATTAATCAATTACCCTATAACAAACATTAATCATCATCGCATCCGCTAACATCCCAGGTCACACAATCGCGAATCTGAGTTTTGGATTCTATTTGAACTCCCTTTGGAAGTTCAAAAGCAAAATCCATAAAAAAAGGAATATTATCCATAAATTTCACCTCCTTTCTTAGTTTAATTTTCTTGACTATTATTGTTAAATCTTATTAGTAGAAAGATATTCGGCAAAAGCGAGAGAAACAGGAGCTCTTGTTTTTTGTTCTAACCACCCCCATTGACCATTCGGATTGTCCTCTAAGAAGACAATTCTATCATCTGGCGTAACAATGA
The DNA here is from genome assembly GCA_016186495.1 of Candidatus Niyogibacteria bacterium. Taxonomy (GTDB): domain Bacteria; phylum Patescibacteriota; class Minisyncoccia; order JACROR01; family JACROR01; genus JACPLO01. Next base: position 21,759 of record JACPLO010000003.1, on the reverse strand, counting down.
GATCTATTACTCCGAATACTAATCCAAAACTTCGGGTAAACTGAATAAGCATTTTGTTGATTATTTTGCCAAGATCAATAAACTCGTGTTTTATCTGTTCAAGCTTCCCTAAAACGGCGGCTTTTCTATAATCAACAACTCCCTCCGATAAATGCTGGGAGTTTATGGCAATCGAAAAAACTTTTTCGCCAACAACCACCGAACGAACATCGTACTTTTTAGGTATGTGTTGTTGAAAAAACATCGGACAAAACCCTTGATGCCGGTATATTTGCAGTGAATATGATGAAAAAAGGCCACAACTATTGCTTGCTCAAAGAGTGCAATATGTATGTGGCCTTATGCACTTTAAAAAATATCCTTTATTTTGTCCGTTATAATTGTATAATAAACCCAATGCGCTACATTGTCGGATTAGGCAATCCCGGAAACGAATATGAAAAAACCCGCCATAACGCGGGCCGGATTTTAGCCGGGCTTTTCGCCGAACATCTGAAATTGGATGATTTTGAATACGATAAAAAATTAAACGCCCAAAAAACCGAAGGAAAAATCGGCCGGGAAAAATTAATGATTATCCTGCCGGACACCTTTATGAACAAATCGGGAAATTCTTTAAAATCGCTGATTAATTCTCAAGCCAAGGCCAAAAACCTGATCATCATCCATGATGATTTAGATTTGCCTTTTGGAAAAATTAAAATTTCCTTCGGCCGAAACTCGGGCGGCCACCGCGGCGTGGAATCAATCATGCGAACGATAAAAACCAAAGATTTTCTGCGCTTCAGAATCGGCGTCTCGCCGGCCGCTCCCTCCGGCAAACTAAAAAAACCCGAAGGCAAACAAAAAATAGAAAAATTGATTTTAGGCGATTTTACTCCCGAAGAAAATAAAAAAATAAAAGCGCTGGCTGAAAAAATAAACCAAGCGCTGGCCACTGCCATTAAAAAAGATTATCAAACCGCTTCCAGCCAGCTTTAAATTTATTCTTTTTTCTCTTTTTTAGTTGCCTCTTTTTCAACGCTTTCATCCAAAAAACTAAAAGTTAATTTATGTTCCAACGGATCAAAAAGCGTAATCTGAAAAGGAAATTTTTTACCCAGCGTCAATTTTTCCCTCATATCGCTCTCCGACTTAAATTCCGAGATATGCACCAATCCGCAAACTCCTTTTGCCACGCAAATAAGCGCTCCGTAAGGGTTAAAACGCAAAACTTCTCCTTCCATAATATCGCCTTTCTTATATTTTTCTTTTATTTTTTGCCAGGGATCGGAAGCAAGCGCCTTAATGGACAAAGAAATTTTTTCCTTTTCCACGCTGATTACTTTAGCTTTAATTTTTTCTCCCACGGAAAAAAGCTCCGCCGGATCGTTAACCAAAGACCAGTCCAATTCAGAAATATGCGCCAAACCCTCCAATCCTTCGTCTAATTTTATAAAAATGCCGAAACTAACCACTCCCGTTATCACTCCTTCCACCACATCGCCGATTTTATATTTTAAAACCAATCCTTTTAATTCTTCCGATTCGGCGTATTTCTCGGAAAAGATAAGTTTTTCTTCTTTCGGGTCAGCCGTAATAATAGTCAAAGTTAATTTTTGGCCCACTAATTTTCTTAATTCTTCCAGAATTTTTTCTTTATCGCCGCCATCCACCCGCGGATAATGATTATTCCGAAGTTGAGAAGTCGGCAAAAATCCCTGAAGGCCGCGCCACCCGATCACCAAGCCGCCTTTATTCGCCCCGTTGACGACCAATTCCAAAGGAGCGTTATTTTTCATCAACTCTCTGGCTTCCTGCCAGACAATATCTTGCTTCGCTTCTCTTAAAGAAAGTTCAACGCAATCTTGTTCGCCTTCCACTTCAACCACTTTGGCGGCGACCAAATCGCCCAATTTAAGCTTTTTTATGATATCGCGCGCGTTGATAAACTCTCGCCCAAAAATAATTCCGGTTCCAAAAGGCCCTAAATCAAAAAAAACGTTCTGGCCCTTTCTGGCTAAAAATCTGGCTTCCAAAAGATCTCCGGTTCTGGGAACGAACAAAGCCGCGGACTTAAAAAGAAAGTCCATGGAAGTAATTTTCTTTTTTTGAGAATTTTGAATTTCCGGCGATTCTTTCGCTTTAACATCTGAAAACTGATCTGACATATAAAGTCCAGTTTATATATTTTATCAAAGATTGTAAAGACCCGTTAAATTTTATATAATATGCGATATGGTCATCACTTATTACGGCATATCTTGCTTTAAAATCCAATCCGGAGACAAAGTTTTGGTTTTTGATCCGCCGGCTAAAAACGCGGGAATTAAAACGCCCCGCTTTGAATCGCATCTGGTTTTAATCAGCCACGATCATCCAAAGCATAACGGCGAAGATACTATTAATCGCAAAGAAAAAGAACAACTGGCAATAAATGGTCCGGGAGAATATGAAATCAAAGAAATACAAATAACGGGCATTTCCTCATTCCACGACGATCAAAACGGAAAAAAATACGGCCTCAACACCATTTATAAAGTGGGATGGGAAGGAATCAATCTTTGCCATTTGGGAGATTTCGGCGAAAAAGAATTATCCGGCCATGTTAAAGAAGAATTAAACGGCATAGACATTTTGTTTCTTCCCATTGGCGGCGAGACGGTTATTAATGCCCAAAAAGCCGCCGCGATTTCCGCTCAAATTGAACCCCGAATCGTCATTCCCATGCATTATGCCGCTCCAAACGCCAAAACTAAAAATCAATTGGCCGAATTTTTAAAAGAAATGGGGGAAGAAAAAATAATCGCCGAAGAAAAATTAACAATCAAGAAAAAAGACATTTCCCAGGAAGAAAGCAAAGTAGTGGTATTAAAACCGGCGATTTAAAAAAAAAATAAAATGTCATTTTTAGAAAAATTGGAAGAAATTCAAAATAAACCGGAACCGGAGCGCAAAAAAATTTTAGCGGTCAGTTTGATTATCGGCATGATTTTGATTACAGCCATCTGGCTGATAAATTTCAGATATTCAATAAAAACAACGGAAAAAACAAAGGATGGCGATAATGAAATGTTAAAACCGTTAAGTTTGATTTTTTCCGGCGTCAAAAATTCGGCCGCGGAATTAAAAAATAATATTAAAGAAAAATTAGGAAAAATAAGCAATTTTTCAGTTGAACCAATTATTTATGAATCCCGTTAGAAATCAAAACCTTATGCATTACAAACAACCCAAAATAAATTACAGAAACCAAGGTCTTTTTTATCCATTGCTGTCAAATGGAAATCTTTGATTTCTTATTTCTAACGGGATGAAAGATAAAAATAACAAAGAAATAAACGGAACGGAAAATAAAGATAAAACAATCCAGCCGAGCGATATTGTTTCGGAAATGCAGACATCTTATTTAACATACGCGATGTCGGTTATTGTTTCGCGCGCTTTACCGGACATCCGCGACGGCCTCAAACCGGTCCAGCGAAGAATCCTTTACGCCATGCATCGGCTGGGCCTCTTTTCCGGCGCCAAATACCGAAAATCAGCCACGGTCGTGGGCGAAGTGCTTGGCAAATACCATCCTCACGGCGACGCTTCCGTTTATGACGCCATGGCCAGAATGGCCCAGGATTTTTCTTTGCGTTATCCGCTGGTTGACGGCCAGGGAAATTGGGGATCAATTGACGGCGATCGGCAGGCGGCAATGCGTTACACGGAAGCGCGGATGTCCCGCATCGCCGGAGAAATGATGACGGATATTGAAAAAGACACGGTTAATTTCACGCCGAATTACGATGCTTCGCAAAAAGAGCCGGTTATTCTTCCGGCCGCCATCCCCCAGCTTCTTCTGAACGGCTCCACCGGCATCGCCGTGGGAATGGCCACAAACATTCCGCCGCATAATCTCAAAGAAATAACGGACGCCGCGGCCTGTTTGATTGATAATCCAAAAGCCGCCACGGACGACCTCTTAAAATACGTCAAAGGGCCGGATTTTCCGACTGGCGGCGTGATTTTCAATCAAAAAGACATTCATCAGGCGTACGCCACGGGCCGCGGCAGCATTGTCGCCAGAGGCGAGGCGGAAATAACGGAAAAAAAGACCGGCCAGCCTCAAATCATAATTTCTTCCATTCCTTATATGGTCAATAAAGCCGAGCTTCTCTCAAAAATCGCCGACTTGGTGCGCGACAAAAAAATTGAAGGAATAAAAGACATCCGGGACGAATCAAACCGAGAAGGCCTGCGCATCGCCATTGATCTTAAAAATGAAACTTATCCGCAAAAAATATTAAACAGCCTTTACAAGCATACGGATTTGGAAAAAAGTTTTCATCTCAGCATGCTGGCGCTGATTGACGGCCGCCAGCCGCAAATCGTTTCCCTGAAAAATATTTTGGAAGAATTCATCAAACACCGCGTCATTATTATTGAACGGCGAACCAGATTTGATCTAGCCAGAGCCAAAGAACGCGCCCATATTCTGGAAGGGCTAAAAAAAGCGCTGGACCACATAGATAAAGTCATAAAAACCATAAAATCTTCCAAAGACCGCGAAGACGCGCGATTAAATCTGATCAAGCAATTCCAGTTTTCCGACCGCCAAGCCAATGCCATCTTGGAAATGAAACTCCAGACCTTGGCTAACTTAGAAAGGCAAAAAATAGAAAATGAGCTTAAAGAAAAATTAAAACTCATTAAAGACCTTCAAGCCCTGTTAAAAGATCCGAAAAAAATCCGCCAAGTCCTGAAAGAAGATTTGGAAAAAATAAGCCGGCAATACGGAGATGAAAGAAAAACAAAAGTAATGGCCGGCGCTCCCCGCTCCATCTCAACGGAAGATTTGATTCCCGAACAGGAAACCGTGCTGGTTCTGACCCAAGGCGGCTACGTCAAAAGAGTTAATCCGCAGGAATACAAAGCGCAGAAAAGAGGCGGCAAAGGAATTATCGGCTTAACCGCCAAGGAAGAAGACGCGGTCCGCGAATTTATTTCCGCCGGCACCCATGACGATCTTCTTTTTTTCAGCGATAAAGGAAAAGTTTATCAGCTTAAAATGTATGAAATACCGGAAGGAAAAAGAACCGCCGGCGGAAAATCAATCGCTAATTTTCTTTCTTTGGCCGCCAACGAAAATATCACTTCGGTTTTAGCCGTGCCAAAAAACAAAAAAGATATGGACGCTTCTTTAGCAATGGCCACGCAAAATGGTATAATAAAAAAAGTAACTTATCGGCACTTTGAAGACGTCAGGCGTTCCGGCATTATCGCCATTAAACTCGGCCCGGGAGACACCTTGCGCTGGGTTAACATCGTCCAAAAAGGAGATCATATTCTTTTAAGCACCAAAAAAGGGCAAGCCATCCGCTTTAAAGAATCGGATCTTCGCCCGATGGGCAGAACCGCCGGAGGCGTCCGCGCCATCAGGCTGAAAAAAGACGACGGATTAATCGGCGTTGATGTGGTTAATCCCAAAAGTTCCGCTCTGCTTCTGGTCGTCAGCGAAAACGGATTCGGAAAAAAAACCGCTTTAAAAGAATACCGTTTGCAAAGGCGCGGCGGTTCAGGCATTAAAACTTCCAAAGTAACGGCTAAAACCGGCCCCTTAATTGACGCTAAAATAATCGGCGAAGAAAATCAGGAAATCATCGCTATTTCCAAAAATGGGCAGGTTATCCGCACCAGCCTTAAAAATATTCCAGTTTTAAGCCGGCAAACTCAAGGCGTCCGCATTATGCGGCTGAACGCCGAAGATGCTGTCGCTTCATTGACATGTTTGTAAATCCCGAAAATATTATCAGCCATTTAGAACTAAGAACCGGCATGGTCGCGGCGGATTTCGGCTGCGGCGCCGGTTTCTACACTATTTCTTTAGCTAAGACCGTCCGACCGTACGGCAAAGTTTACGCTTTTGACATCAGAAAAGAAATGCTGGAAATAATCAAATCAAAAGCGCGCCGGGAAAAACTTTTGAATATTGAAACAATCTGGGCAAATTTGGAAATAAAGGGTTCAACTAAACTGCGCGACGAAACAGCGGACGCCGTAGTCATCTCCAATATCCTGTTTCAAGTTGACGATAAACAATCCTTGATAAAAGAAGCGGCTCGCATTCTGAAAAAGAGCGGCCGGGCTATGGTCGTAGAATGGGAGGAAGGCGCCGCAGCCGGCGGGCCGTTACCGGCCAATCGCGTCCAGCGAGAAAAAGTTAAACGGCTTTTTGAAGAAGAAAAATTTATTTTTGCCAAAGAATTCAACGCCGGAGACCAGCATTACGGGCTTCTTTTTAAGAAACCTAATTCACCCCGTTAGAAGTTCAATTATGCTTTGTTATATCAAAATAAAAAATCAGCGAAATCGCCTAACGGCTTACTTTAATATAAACTTTTTACTGTTATGACAACTTCTAACGGGGTGAATTTCACCAACATCATTATTTTTGTCATCATCGGCGTTTTAGTCATTGCTGCGCTCGGCATTTTTACCGGCGCCATCCCGATCAATCCCCGAAGCGATGAAAGCGAAATAATCGGCCAAATTTCCATTTGGCTGCCGGAAAACCAGACGCATTTGAAAAAAATAATTTCCGAGGATTTTAAACAAGCCAACGAAAAAATAAATGTTTCTTTAAAAGAAATTCCTGATGAAATTTATGAACAGGAAATCCTGGAAGCTTTAGCCGCGAATAACGCTCCGGATATTTGGCTTCTTTCCCATGAATTGGTCTTTCAGCATCAAAACAAAATATCGCCTATTCCTTTCAGCCAAATAACCCAAAGAACATATCTAGATACTTTTATTGACGCCGCCGACATTTATCTGAAATCCGGCGATGAAAAAAATGCGGGATATATTATCGGCCTGCCGGTCAGTGTTGATCCGCTGGTTCTTTACTGGAACAAAGACCTTTTTTCCGGCGCCGGAATCTCCCAGCCGCCGAAAACCTGGGATGAATTTCTGGATTCTTCGCAAAAACTTGTCCGGACTGACGCTTCCGGCAATTTTACCCAAAGCGGCGCGGCTTTGGGAGAATTCAAAAATATCCAACACGCCAAAAGCATTATTTCTTTATTAATTCTTCAAACCGGAAATCCGATTGTTGAAAAAAAAGAACGGAAAGCGGTGCTTAATGAAAAATTCAACGCACCCCTGAATCCGGCGGCTTCGGCCTTCCGCTTCTTTAATGAATTTTCCGATTCCCAAAAAGCAAGCTATAGCTGGAATTTCAGCTTAGCGGAAGCCCAAAACGCTTTTATCTCGCAAAAACTGGGAATGTATTTCGGCTTTGCTTCGGAATATGAAAAAATTATTCGGCAAAATCCGCATCTGAATTTTGACGTTATTGAAGTGCCGCAAATAAACGGCGGCGGCATTAAAGCGACTTACGGGCAAATGAACGCCTTGGTTCTTTCCAAGCAAGCCGCCGGTTCTCTTGCGGCTTGGCAATTAATGACTTATCTGATTTCTTACGATGTTCAGAAAAAAATTCAGGATCAAACCGGCCGGCCTTCGGTCCGGCGCGACGTTTTAGCCCAGCCCGGCTCTCAAATTCAAAGCGCGGCTTTCATCGGCTCCGCCGTAAAAAGCCGGCTTTGGCTGGATCCGGACGCAAAAAAAACTTCTGAAATTTTCAAGAACACGGCCGAATCAATGAAAACCGGAAAAATGAATTCAGAAGAAGCGGTTCAGAAAGCTAAAAATCAGCTGCAAATGCTTTTAGAATAATTTTATGACGCGTTTATTTGCTATATTTTACTTTGTTATGGCAATCGCCGTTCCTTTATTGGCGGCGGGCGCCGGTTTAATCCCTTGCGGAACCGGAGATGAAATGTGCACTTTGAATGACCTCGGCTGTCTGGCGGGAAATGTCATTAATTTTCTTTTATTTTATTTGGCCGCGCCTCTGGCGATTATTTCTATGCTGATCGGCGGCATTTTAATGATTACCGCTGCCGGCAACCAAAACCAGCTTGAACGGGGCAAAAGCATATTTTATAATACAATCATCGGTATTGTGATCGCTTTCGGCGCCTGGCTGATTGTGAATTTAATTTTGCAAAGTTTGCTTAACGAAAAATTTGAGAACCCCTTAAAAACCCCTGCAATTTGTCAAAAAAAATAATAAAATAATATTTATTCACAAGATGAATTTGCTTAAAAAAACTTATTATTTTATCCTGAATATAGGATTATTGACGCCGGTTTTCGCGTCGGCGCTTGAAAACCCGATAAAAGCTGAATCTTTTAAAGCATTAGCCGAGATCATCGCGAATGTGATGATTGCCATCGGCATTCCGGTGGCCGCAATTTTCCTTATTTACGCCGGATTCCTTTTTATCTCGGCCCGCGGAAATGCGGAACAAATTACCGAAGCTAAAACTACTTTTTATTGGACAATTCTCGGCGTCGCGCTCCTGGTCGGAGCTAAAGTCATCGCCAGCGCGCTCCAAACCACGATTACCGGCTTGGGAAAATAAAAATTATGCCAAAGAAAATAACAATTGAAGATTTAGCGGAAATAACTTCTAAAGGATTTAAAGAGGTTAGCAAAAGAATTGAGCAAATTGATAAAAAAATTGACGATAAGATTGATAATTTAGCTCAAATAACCGCCAGAGGATTTGAACAAGTCGATAAAAGGTTTGAACAGGTTGACCAAAGGTTTGAACAGGTTGACCAAAGGTTTGAACAGGTTGACCAAAGGTTTGAAAAAATAGAAGGAAATTTAGAGCATATGAATGCCCGGATGTCTAATATTGAAAATGATACAGCTGAAATTCGCCGTCATTTCGTATATCGCCATGAATTTGAAGATTTAATGGTAAGAGTAAAATATTTAGAACAGAAACTTGGAATCAAAAGCGGAAAATAATAATAACAAAGGTCGTCTTAATATAATTTTCATAAAATTCACCCCATTAAATTTGCTTCGCAACTATTTAACGGGGTAAAATTAAAAAAATGAAAAATAAAATCAAAAAATTAATTCCGATCAGCGCGGGATTTTCGCCGTTATTGGCGATGGCGGCTTCAACAATAGAAGATTTGATATATAAAATCGGCGGCATCTTTAATGCCATCATTCCTGGCGTGCTTCAATTCGTGACTTCCGGCGGCGATGAAGAAAAAAGAAAGGAAGGAAGAGACCATATTATTTACGGCCTAATCGGCTTGTTTATTATGGTCGCGGTCTGGGGATTGGTTAACGCAATCGCCGGGACATTTGGATTCACAACCACTAAAGATATTCCGACTAAAATAGGCGAATTTTAATCAATAAAAGAAAAGTTTAGATTTAATTATAAACCCCGCTAGAAATTTCATTACTGAACTAGCGGGGGCGCAAAATACAAATTAACATGATAACACAAATTTCTAACGGGATGAAATCAAAAATCAAAAAATTAATCCCTCTGGGAATAAGCTTAATGCCTATGCTGGCTGCCGCTGCTTTAGCAATCCCTTCTTATCAAGCAGATGAAGGAACAGGCTTTGGGAAAATTCTTAAAACTATCGGCGGCATCTTTAATGCCATCATTCCTCTTTTAATGGTCGCGGCCACGGTCTTCTTTTTGTGGGGCGTGCTTCAATTCGTGACTTCCGGCGGCGATGAAGGGCGTGCTTCAATTCGTGACTTCCGGCGGCGATGAAGAAAAAAGAAAGGAAGGAAGAGACCATATTATTTACGGCCTAATCGGCTTGTTTATTATGGTCGCGGTCTGGGGATTGGTTAACGCAATCGCCGGGACATTTGGAGCGGAGATTACAAATACTCAAAACTTATTCGTACCAAAATCTAATAAATATTAAATTTAATAATAAAATAATCTTAAAACAAAAACGCCTGAAAATTCGCTTTTCAGGCGTTTTTGTTTATGATAAAATTAACCATGTTAAATAATTGTAAAGCAAATTTTTTATAATATGTTTTATTATGTATACGTGTTAAAATAAATCTTATTTAACAAGGTAAATTATGTGCGCGAATTTTACAAGCCTTAATACGTTTAAAGATTTTATCTGTAAAGCCATCGGAATTTTAAAAGACATTATTCCGGTTTTAATCCTTCTCGCCACCGTGATTTTTTTATGGGGAGTAATTCAGTTTATTCTGGCCGCTGACAACGAAAAAGAAAGGGAGGAAAAGAAACAATTTATTATTTACGGTTTAATCGGCTTGTTTGTCATCGTCGCGGTCTGGGGACTGGTTAATGTTTTACTTTATACTTTCTTCGGCGCCAACCCGCCCGGCCTTCCTTTAGGTCCTGAAATTTAGAACATGCTTTATGATTAAAGAATTTTTCGCAACCAAAATCGCTTACGCCGCTGAGGCAACGCAACTGATCAGCAATATAAAAAAAGATATTATCAATCCGATTATCGCTTTTTTTATGGTGCTTTCCACCGTGGTTTTTATCTGGGGCGTGATTGAAATGATCGCTGGCGCGGAAAATGAAGAAAAAAGAACCGCCGGCAAACTCCATATCATTTACGGCTTAATCGGCCTTTTTATAATGATCGCCAGCGGCGGCCTTATTTCCATTATTTGCGTATTTTTCGGCTTATCCGCCAACTGCCAATACCCGTAATAAGAATTGCGCATTTTTTTCATTCCTGCTATGCTAAAAATAGTCTATTCTGATAAAGAATGGATTTTTTAATTATCAAATACATTATGTTAGACCTTAAGACACTGCAATCCGCCTTGGAACAATTGGAAGCCGAGCGAGGAATTTCCAAAGAGCAAATTATTGAAACCATTGAAATGGCTTTGGCGGCGGCTTACAAAAAAGAATACGGCCAGCGCGGCCAAATTATCCGGGCGGAATTTGACATTAAGACCGGAAAAATAAAATTCTTTCAGATAAAAATCGTCGTGGATGAATCTATGCTTAAACCGGAAACCGAAGAAGAAACTTCGGCTCTTGCTGAAAGTGAAGCGGAAATCGCAGCTTTGGAAAGAAAATTGCCGCGTCCGTTGTCCACCGAAGAAATTGCCGAAACCGAGGAAGAAGCGCGAAAAATACGCTTCAATCCCGAACGGCATATTATGCTTAAAGAAGCTAAAAAAATAAAAAAAGGCGTAAAAACGGAAGAAGAATTAATTTTTCCTTTGGAAACAAAAGAAGATTACGGGCGGATTGCCGCTCAAACCGCCAAACAAGTCATTATCCAGCGCATCCGCGAAGCAGAACGAAATTCTGTTTTCAATGAATTTAAAGATAAGGAAGGAGAAGTCATCAGCGGCATTGTTCAACGCGTTGAAGGCCGGAATGTTTTTCTGGATCTAGGAAGAGCCACCGGACTTCTGCCCGCCGAGGAACAAGTTAAAGGCGAACGTTATCGCATCGGCGAACGGATAAAAGTGCTTCTTTTTTCAGTAGACCAAAGCGTTAAAGGCCCTTCTTTTTATCTTTCCCGCACTCACCCGCGGCTTATCTCAAAACTTTTTGAAATAGAAGTTCCGGAAGTGGCCAGCGGCACCGTAGAAATAAAAGGCATTGTCCGCGAACCCGGTTCCCGTTCTAAAATAGCGGTAATTTCCAATGAAGAAGGAGTGGATCCGGTCGGGTCATGCGTAGGCCAAAAAGGAGTAAGAGTGAATACCATTACCGCCGAATTAGGCGGAGAAAAAATTGACATTATTGAATGGTCTGAAAATCCGGAAATGTTTATTGCCAATGCCCTTTCTCCGGCTAAAGTTTTAAACGTTGACGCGGATGAAAAGAAAAAAGAAGCCAGGGCAACCGTGGCGGAAAACCAACTCTCGCTGGCGATCGGCAAAGGCGGACAAAACGTGCGCCTGGCCGCCCGGCTAACCGGCTGGAAAATTGACATTCAATCGCAAAGCGGCGAATCCATCGCCAAAGCCACGGAAGAAGGAGAAATTTCCGGCGAAAATATTGAAAAGGAGAAATAATGCAATTATATATTGCCCTTTAAGTTTTATTGGCTAATTTAAATTTTTTAAGCATATGCTTGAATATTTTCCGATTATAATTTCATTCGTTTCCTTGTTTTTTGTCTGGCAACTGGTTTTATGGATAAAAAAACAACCTGTCGGCAGCCCAAAAATGCAGGAGATCGCCTCCTACATCAAAGAAGGCTCAAACGCTTTTTTAAAAAGACAGTATCGGACAATCGGTTTTATCAGCCTGATTCTGGCGGCGGCTCTTTTTTTGGTTTATTTTTTTACCGGCAATGTTGAGCTGGGTTGGCAGACTGCTTTTTCTTTTGGGCTCGGAGCGCTTTCATCGGCTATTGCCGGAGTCGTCGGAATGATTATGTCCACCTCGGCTAATCTCCGTTCGGCCGCGGCGTCTAAAAACGGATTTAACGCCGCTTTGCAAACAGCATTCCGGGGAGGAGCGGCCAGCGGCATAATTACCGTGGCGCTCTCGCTTTTCGGCATTTCCGGCCTTTTTCTTTTTTATAAATTCTTGGGATATGAAATAGCCAAAATTCCTTCAATTATAGTCGGATACGGATTCGGAGCTTCGCTGGTAGCTCTTTTTGCCCAGCTGGGCGGAGGAATTTACACCAAAGCCGCCGATGTCGGAGCCGATCTTGTCGGCAAAATTGAAGCCGGAATTCCCGAAGACGACCCGCGCAATCCGGCGGTCATTGCCGACCTGGTCGGGGATAATGTCGGCGACTGCGCCGGCCGGGGAGCCGATCTTTTTGAATCAACCGCCGCTGAAAACATCGGCGCGATGATTTTGGGCGCGGCCCTTTATCCCTATTTCGGAATCGGCGGAATTATGTTTCCTTTGGTTTTGCGGGCGCTCGGTCTGGCCGCGGCCATTGCCGGAATTTTTACCGTCAAAGCAAAGGAAAACGAGAATCCGATGGCCGCGCTCAACCGTGGCTATTACCTGACGCTCGGAATCGTTATAGTCGCGTTTTTTTTCAGCGTAAAATATCTTCTGGGAAATATGTGGTTTTTTGGCGCCGGTTTGGTCGGGATTTTAACCAGTTTGGCGTTTGTTTTTATCGCCCAATATTATACCGAATCAAGATTCAGGCCAGTGCGTTCAATCGCCCAAGCCTCTGAAACCGGGCACGCCACAAACATAATCGCCGGATTTGCGGTCGGCTTGGAATCCACGGCCCTTACGATTTTAACGATAAGCGTTGCGCTTCTTTCTTCATATTTTTTCGGTTTGGGCTCGGGCATTCCGGGAGGCGGAATTTTCGGGACAGCCGTCGCCACCATGGGAATGCTAGCGACCGCCGCTTATATTCTGGCAATGGATGTTTTCGGCCCGATCACCGACAACGGCGCCGGCATTGTTGAAATGGCGGGCGAGTCCGGAGAATGCCGCAAAGTTATGGATAAACTGGATTCGGCCGGGAACACCACCAAAGCTCTTACCAAAGGATATGCCATTGGTTCGGCGGCTTTGGCTGCTTTCCTTTTGTTTTCAGCTTATCTTCAGGAAGCTCATCTGGTTTTGGTTGACCTTGCCAAAATAAAGGTTTTTATCGGAGCGATGCTTGGGGCGATGATCGTATTTTTATTTTCAGCTTTGGCGATCCGGGCGGTCGGCCGCTCGGCTTACGGCATTATCAATGAAGTCCGCCGCCAATTTAAAGAAAAGCCGGGCATAATGGCCGGAACCGAAAAACCGGATTATTCCAAAGCGGTTGATATGACCACTCGCGGCGCTTTAAAAGAAATGATTTTGCCGGGCGTTTTGGCCATAGCCGGGCCGGTTGGCGTGGGAATTTTTCTGAAAGCCGAAGCCGCGGCCGGACTTTTAATGGTCGGCACGATTGCCGGCGTGCTTTTGGCGACAGTTATGAATAACAGCGGCGGGGCGTGGGATAACGCCAAAAAATGGATTGAAGAAGGAAATCTCGGCGGCAAAGGTTCAGCCACTCATAAAGCCGCGGTGACCGGCGACACGGTCGGCGATCCCTTTAAAGACACGGCCGGCCCGTCGCTTCATGTTTTGATAAAACTTTTCAGCACCTTAACCTTGGTTCTGGCATCGTTATTTATTTAAGTAAGCCAACCAAATTAAAATAACCTCCGCCTTAGTGGAGGTTATTTTATCAAAGAATTATTTTAATAATTCCAAAAACGGATAAAGTAAGATTCCGAAAGAAGATGGAATTTGAGAAGACGGCGCTGTTGGCAATGGCGTCATTGGCTGTATCATTTCTATTGGCTGCATCATTTCTTGTGGTTGTGTCATTCCTGGAGGCGGCATTATTGGCTGTATTTGAGGTTGCGTCATTCCTTCCGAAGGCATTATTCCTTGGGGCGGCATCATTTCTCGGGGTTGCATCATTTCTTGTGGTTGTGTCATTCCTGTAGGCGGCATTTCGCCTTCTCGGAATCTTTCCGGCGGAAAAAATTCATTTGAACCGGGAAACTCTTCCGGCTTGCCGGGAAACTCACGCGGCGGCATACCGAACTCTCTTGGTTGGCCCATCATTTCTGAACCTTCTCTTGACGGTAGCGGCATTGGCATAGGTCCGCGGCATTCCGCAGAATGCGCCGGATCAGCGCAATAATCTCCGCGTTCCTTAAATTCCTGAATATGTCCTTCAAACATCTTAAAACGTTCATCAAATTTTTCATTAAAACCCTGAGGCGGGCCGAATTCGCCCCGCGGCGGAGCAAATCTTTCTTGAGGCTGGTTCAATCCTTCTCCGGGGCGCTGTTCAAAACCCGGAGGCGGGCCGAATTCCGCGCCCGGCGGCCCAAACCGCTCAAATTTTCTCTCATCCGTATCTATAAATTCCTTTAATCTCATTTTCGCTTCATCCGGCCGCATCATTCCGCTATTAACGGAAAAAGCCGCACATTCTTCAAAATGCGCCAAGTCCGCGCAATACTGCTGGCATTCCTGTTGCCCGCGGCAGCCACCCGGGCCTCCCTGGCCTTCTAATTTTTTCATAATTTTCATTTCCTGCTCCATTCTTTGAATTTCTTCCGGCGGCATTAAGCCGTTTTCAACGGCAAAATTCATGCATTCTTGGTTATGCTCGGGCTGGCGGCAAAAAGCGTCGCATTGTTCCCGGCCCTGGCATCCGCCTGGCCCGGGTTTTTTGGCTAATTCCATAAACTTTCTTGCCTCTTTGACTTCTTGAGGACCCATAAATCCCTGTTTTTCGGCAAAATTAAGGCATTCTTCTCCATGTTCGGGATTTTCACAAAAAGTTTCGCATTCTCGGCCTCGGCAGCCGCCCGGTCCCGCGACTGTCATCATGTTTTTCATTTTTCCCGCTTGTTCCGGCGACATTAAATTATTTTCAATCGCGTAATTAAAACAAATATCATCATTGCCCGGGGTCCCACAAAAAACATCGCATTCCTTCATTGTTTTACATCCGCCGGGACCGCCGATTTCTTCAAGAAGTTGCTGGGCTTTTTGCCTGTTAATTTCCGGCGGTTGAGGGCCGCGCGGTTTAAAATCTTCCCGCTCTCTCGGCATTTCTTTTGAAAATTTTTCATGTTCGCGCATTCTTTGCATCATAAAATCCGCTTCTTCCTGATCTAAATCTCCTTTTTTCACCGCGAAATTAAGGCAAACCTCGCTGTTATCCGGATTTCGACAAAAAGAATCGCATTCCTGCCGAGAACGGCAGCCGCCCGGGCCGATTCTATTTTCCATCTCTTTTTCAATCTTTTTTAATTCTTCCGGCGGCATTAAACCGTGATCTTTGGCAAAACGAAAGCATTCTTCGCCGTTCTCCGGCCGCCTGCAATAAGCGTCGCAGGATTCAAAAGAAGAACATCCGCCCGGGCCGGCGTTTTTCGTTAGAAAATCCTCCGCTTTTCTTTCAAATTTATCTTTTTGTTGCGGCGGCGGTTCTTTTGCCAAGCCTTTGTTCTTGGCCCATTCAAAACAAACTTTGGCGTTAGCCGGCTCATCGCAATAACTTTTACATTCCTCCATGGAACCGCAATTGCCGAGTTCCGAAATTGGAAATTTAATGTCAAAAGGATTAAGCTGGGCAAAAACGAAAAAAGCAAAAAATAAAAACGTGATCGGAAAAAATAATTTTAGGATATTATTCACCTTATTAAATATTTTATATTGTTTTATCATAAGTATATTTTATAAAACCAGTTAGAGTATCAATATTTATTTAATTATTGGCCAAAAATGCCGCCTGCTCCTTCAAAGGGATTCTTATATCCTCCTTCAAAAGGATTAACCGTTTCTTTAGCAAAAGGATTAACTTCCGCGGCCAGCTCTTCCCGGGCTTTTTTTGCCGCTTCTTCCGCCGCGGTTTTCTGTTCGGCTAAAAGTTTGGTCCGGCCCATTTTATCGCCTTTTGAAAAACCGTAATAATAGCCGCCGCCTAAACCGACAACCAAAGCGGCCACGATAACGACAATAAACGAAGTTTTTGATTTCTCCATATTATTAAAATTATTTTTATAATGGCTATAATTCATTTTATTATAAACAATAACGCAAAATTCAACAAAAAAATTATCCACATCCTTAAAACAAATCCCGTTGAATAATTGACGGAATAAATAACGGACGCAAAAAACTCCCTGACGCGAAAAATTCCCTAATAATCAACTAAATTCAGATTAATCTTCCGGCCAAACCATTTTTTGGCGGTTTTTTGAAAATGCGGCGTCAAATCGGTGACCAGAAAGGCGCGGCGCCGGCCGCGAGACAAATTTTTTTCAATTTCCGGATGGCGGAAAAGATAATCCGCCAGTTTAACGGATAAAAATTCGTCTTGGGAAATAATTTTAACGCGGCCGGCGATTCGCCGCGCCGCCTTTTTTAAAATAGGATAATGAGTGCATCCTAAAACAATCGCCCCGACTTTCTTTTTTAAAAGATTCCTTAAATGCGCCGCGAGAATAATTTCCGCTTCTTTTAAATTGCCGTTTTCAATCAAAGGCACGAGAAGCGGGGCGGCTTCTTGATATATTTTCAGGCGCGGATAGATTTTTTTCAATTCTTCCTTAAAAACTCCGGAATTAACCACGGCAAAAGTGGCTAAAACGCCGATTTTTTTCGTCCGGACCGTTAAAACTTCTTCAATGGTCGGCACAATTACGCCTAAAATTCTCCTCCGAGGATAATGCGGCAGATATTCTTGCTGGATTTTTCTCAAAGCCGCGGCCGAAGCGGTATTGCAAGCCAAAATTACCAAGCCGCAATTCCGGCGAAAAAGAAAATCAACGGCATTTTTCGTAAATTCATAGACCGCCTGATTGGAACGATCGCCGTAAGGAAGGCGTTTAACGTCTCCCAGATAAAGATAATCGTATTGGGGCAATTTTTTAATGAAATTTTTAAAAATAAAAAGCCCGCCTAAACCTGAATCAAAAACGCCGATTTTAAAATTTTTTGATTTTAAGACAATCATTGTTCTGCTGATAATATTCATAAATATTATCATAATGCTGATTTCTGCCGCCAGAGTTGGCCCGAAAACGGACTTTCTAACGGGGTTGACGAAAATTAAAATAAAATATACGATTTTAAAAATCGGCAAGAATCTTAAAAATTTAAAAGGAGGTGTAAAATGAAAAGAAATATCTTTGGAAAAATTCTGGCCTTAATTTTTATTTTATTTTTTATTCAATATTCCAATTTAGCGGAAGCTGGTGATAAAACCCTGATGGGACAAGATGATCCGCTGATTACGGAAATAAAAACCATTCTGGAAAATAATTACCTTGAACCGGAGCGGTTAAAGAAAATTGATTGGAATCGAATCAATAAAAAAGAAGAGTGGCTTAAGGAAATTTTTTCCAATCTTGATCCTCACAGCCATTATCTTAATCCTTCGGATTTTAAGATGTTTTTAGAAATAATGAAAGGAGAATACGGCGGAATCGGAATTGAATTGAAATTTAAAAAAAAATCCGACCAAGAGGAAATTTTTGAAAAAATGCCTTCTGACAGCTGCATTGATTGCTGCATTGATTTTCTGGTAATAATCAATTCGGTATACCCTGATAATCCGGCTGGAAAAGCCGGCCTTCTTCCGGAAGACATTTTGATTAAAATCAATAACAAAGACATAAATGGCTGGTGCCTTTCTAAAATTGCCGAAGAATTGAAAGGAAAAACCGGTTCAGCCGTTGAAATCACCGTCTTAAGAGAGAATAAGGAATTAATTTTTACAATTACCAGAGAAATTGTAAAAATTAACCCGATTACGTCTTTCATATTTGAAGACCCGCCGTCAAAAATCAAAGTGGGTTATATAAAAATTAAAAATTTCAACGTTCAGGGAACATTCCACAATTTGCTGAATAATATGTCGGAACTTACGAAAAAAGGCATTGAAAATTTTATCATTGATTTAAGAGCAAATCATGGAGGAATGTTAAGCGAAGGAGTTGACGTGGCGGATATTTTTTTAGACCAAAATTTTTCTGAACGCAAAATAATAACATCTGTTCAGGATAAAAACGGGGTGACTATAAACGAATTTTTCAGTTTCAGCAGAATTAAATTCATTTCTTGCTTAGTTGTGCTGGTTGACGCAAAATCAGCTTCATCAGCGGAAATTGTGGCGGCGGCTTTGCAAGACCATAAAAAAGCGATTATTGTCGGTCTGCCGACTTTCGGCAAAGCTTCTGTCCAAAAAACATTCCATCTTCAGGATGGAGGAGGAATTTTGGTGACAATCGGGCGATATTTTCGGCCAAACGGCCAAACTCTGCAAGGATACGGCGTCATCCCTGATATCATAATTCAAAAAGAAGCAGCTAAAGAAGAAAAACCGGCAAAAAGAGAAAAAGACCTGGAAATGTCGCTCAAACCAGTCGGTGATAAACCGCCTGCGCCTTTTGCTGATCTTCCCAAAAAATACCAGGATGATTTTCAACTTATTAAATCTTTGGAAATCATCAGGTCTTTTGAAATAATGAAAAAAAATAATTAAAAATAACTGTGAACTCGCCCAGTTCTAATAAACATTAGGACTGGGCGATTTTTTTACCCCGCATTAAAGTTTTTGGCGCGGGGGTTTATTTAAACGCCGCAGCCGCCTCCGCCGCGAAATTGAAGCGGCTCGGTTTGTTCAAGAATTCGCCGAAATCCTTGCGCGCTTGAATAAGCGGAGCCAAGAATTTCTTTCGGGTCAATTTCATCCCAGCTGACACCCCGCTTTTCAAAATACTTCGCGATTGTCAAATAGGTGTCGGGAAACCAATATGAATTGACCCGCAACGCGGCTTTATACATTTCTTTTTCGCTGATGCCCTGCGAGGCCATCAATTCAAGAAGCCCCAACATTGCCATGCCATGATTACAGTCGGGAAAATAAACGGAATTGCCGCAACAAGGCCGATAAATATTTTGCGATACCCGCTCAACGATTTGCTGCTGTTCCGGCGTTAAAATAATGAAAGAATAACGGCTGTAATGATCCATCGCGCCGCCGTTCGCTAAAGTCCAGCCGCCGGTTGAAGCAAAGTTTTCCGCTCCGCCGTAACTCGGATCAACCATCGGCCCTTTCTCTAAAATTTCGTTTTTTACGCTTAATCCCAAAGCCCAAAAAAGATTAAGAAAAAAAGAAGAATTTTCCGCGGTAATTTTTATGCTCCCGTTGTCGGCACTTTCAATAAATTTCCGTTCGCTTTCTTTCAAGCCGCCTCGATCGGCGTAAAGCGACTCAAATTTCTGTTGATCAATAACGCCGGCGCTAACGAGCTTCCTGCCCAGGTCCCCCCAACGAACCGGCAAAACAACGCCTTCGGAAGGCAGCACGGCTTCTTCTAAATTTAAATCACTTTGATTTTGAATTATATTCGCCGGCTGGCTTCTCTCGGAACCGAAAGGCGGTTTAATCTTGGCGTTAAAATACTGGATAAAAATAATAAGCCCGGCTATTCCGATAAAAATCCGTTGCCAGCGATTAATATTTTCTTTATTATTATTCGCCTGAAATGATGAGTCATTCATGCTTTAATCTTTTATTTCAACAAAAATAGTGAATTCCAATTCTTCATTTTCCGGATCGTTTGTCGGAACAAAAACGGAGCGAGAAAAACGCCCTTTGGGCTCTTCATGAAAATTAGGATCAAAATTCACAGTCAAAACAGCATTTCCGCCGGGCTTAACGCTGGCGGCGCTTATTTCAGCAGAAGTGCACCCGCAGGAAGTCGTGATATCGCCGATCGTCAACGCTGTTTTTCCGACATTGCTGACCGCAAAATTCGTGCTGACAATTCCGTCTTTTTTACTGATGACGCCGAAATCATATTCCGTAACCCCTAATTCAACTTGCGGCTGTTCCGATCCTTTTTGGACAGTTCCGACTGTTAAATTTTTTTTCTTCAACAACCTTTCCACACTTGTTCTTGTTTCATCAACCTCTTCATCAAGATGCTCCAGTATTTTTTCCATGTGAGTCATTTGATTTTTAAAATTCATTGCCAAACCAGCCAAAATAAAAACAAAAACCAAAAAAGTAATTAATATTGATTGAATGTTGATGCTCTTCATACTATGAGTTAATTTATTACTTCGGCGTTAAAGGAAAACTGTATTTTCGGATTTGTTTTGGAATTCGTTTCAAGGTAAACAAGGCGCTTTACTTTTCCTGTTCCGGAAGGCCCGTGCGCCGCCGGATCAAAAACAACATCCGCGAAGATTGATTCGCCGGGCCTGACTTCAACATTCGCTTTTGAAAGCGAATCATGGCCGAGCATACCGAAAGTTCCCTGATTTTTTCCGGCCGCGTCTATTATTGAAGCAGTAGTGCACATGCACGAGGTATAAACTTTTTCAATAAACACAGACTCTTCGCCGTTATTTTTCAACTCAAATCTATGCGATACTTTACCGTCTTTCATTGAGATTATGTTGAAATCAAAAGTATTCTCAACGGCGGAAAGAACGCTCGCGGAATAAATTGTTTGATCAGGCTGTTTTTTGCCCTGATTAAAAACAAATAAAATGATCAAACCGGCAAAAAAAGCCAAGCTAATCCCCCACCAGATTAAATTTTTATTTTTCTTCATCACTTCGTTAAAAATTTGTTTTGCCATAAATTTTTTTATATCTGAACTTGATTAAGATTATAATTCACCAAAAAATAAAATACAAGATTATTAAACATTCCCATTTTCTTTAACGGTTCTTAAAAACGAGAATATTCCCCTTCAATCCCCCTCCCTTAAATCTCCTTCCAAGTGGGGTCAGTGTTCATAACATTGACATTGACATTGGCATAGCGGTCTCCAAGGCTTGAACTGCTGCCTTTGATCTGGACAAGATAAGTATCTCGGGGCACGGGCGATTTAAGGCAGAGGTCAAAGGTTGAACCGCTTTCATAATAACCGCTGGTCAAAGGATTGCGGCTGAAGTTATAGCCATTAGGATAAGTTCCGTTAAGGAAAAGGTAATTGGCCAATCCTCCCCAATCAGCCACGGAAAAGCTGACATTTTCATTGAATCCGTTGAAGGAAGTTACGGTAACAATGGAAGGGCTGTTTTTATCGTCAGAAGCGCAGGTTTCCGGTTCTTTGCCGATAATCGTGATACTGACCGAAGGATTGGCGGAAATGCTGAAAGACGGAGGAGGCGGAGGGGGCGGAGGAGGAGGCGGAGGAGGAGCCAGAGAAATAGTTTGGGTCTGGAATCTTATTCTGGCTCCTCCGCCGTTTTCATAGTAATTTATCCTGAAAAGATGGGTTCCCGAAGAAAGGGATTTGGTGCAGTTTTCTTCTTTGTAGCCGTGGTCTCCCCAGTTGTCCAGGCAAAGTTCTCCGTCAATGTACAATCTTGAACCATCATCGGAGCCGAGAATGAATTGGTAAGTCCCGGCATCATA
>JACPLO010000002.1 GCA_016186495.1 Candidatus Niyogibacteria bacterium | reverse complement strand
ATCAGAAATCCGCGAGATTCTTACCAATGGCTTGAAAACAAAAAACCGATAGCGCGCGCCGGCACTTCCATTTTCATTTATAAATTTTAATTTATTCTTTATTCTTCCAAACCGGATCCTGGCGCGTTAAAAGTTTTTCCGCTTCTTCCGGATGAGCCATTACTTCTTCCGTTATTCTCTCCATTCTTACTCCTTGAGAGCCTTTAATCAGAATTAAATCATCTTCTTTTATTAAATCTTGAAGTTTTTTTCCTGCGGCGCGGGAATCGGAAAAATAATAGATATTTTCTTTATTAAAACCGGATTCACCCGCTTCTTCGGCGATAAATTTACCGCGCGGACCCACGGTTAAAAGAATATCAACAATGCCTTTAAGCCTTCGGCCGGCTTCCTGATGCACTTCAATGGTGTGTTTGCCAAGTTCAAGCATATCGCCCAAAACCGCGATTTTTCGCCCAGCCGGAATATCCCGCAGAACATCCAAAGCGGCATGAAGAGCCTGCGGAGAAGAATTATAAGTATCGTCTAAAATCCGGCTTTTTCTTATCCCTTCCAAAAGTTTCAGCCGGCCCGGCGGCGAATTATATTTAGACAACGCTTCGGATATTTCTATTAAATTAAAATTCTGACTGATTCCCGCGGCCACTGCCGCTAAAGCGGCATAAACCTGCTGTTTGCCAAAAGTATTAGGCAATCTTATCGGCACCGTCGCTCCTTTATAATCAACCTTAAAAGAAATTCCAATAGGAATATCTTTCCCGTTTTCATCTTTTTGATAAATAATCTGGTAATTGGAGGCCCAAAGGTCGGCTCCTTCATTAAAACCGAAAGTAATTATCTTGCTTTTGGTTTTCTCTTTCATATTTAAAACAGCCTCGTCATCAAAATTAAGCGCGGCCCAGTCGTTGACGCCTAAATAACGGAGAATTTTGGCTTTTTCGCGGGCCAACGCCTCCGAACCGGAAAAAAATTCAACATGCGCCGGCACTTCGCCGATTGTGGTCACTACGGCCAAATCCGGCCGAATCCAATCCGTTAAATAAGAAAGATCGCCGGGCCGATCCGCCCCCATTTCTAAAATCAAAACTTCGGGATAAGCTTTGTCATTAAAAATAATCTGATTCAAGCCGTGTAAAATAATAAAAAACCATCCTAAAACCGACGACCAGGCGGTTTCTTTTCCTAAAATCGCCAATGGCACACCCAGTTCGCTATTATAACTCTTAATGCTTTTTCGCGTTCTATAAGAACGGCTGAAAACCGCGGCAATCGCTTCTTTGGCGGAAGTTTTTCCCACATTGCCGGTAATGCCGATTATTTTCGGCTTATATCTGTAAAGAATCAATCGGGCTTCAAATCTGAGAATAGTGATGATAATTTTTTTAAAAATTGTTTTCATTTTTCCATTATCTATTATCTATCCGGCGGCACTGCGTAATAATCAAATAAAAAATCCATTATTTTCATAAATGACTCGGCTAATGATTGGGAAGCATATCTTACTTCTTGAGGTTTTTCAAGAAACAAGAAAATTAAAAATTTAGCGTCAAATCCCGGCGCATAGCCGAAAAAAGAATGCAAGGATTCGTCGGAATAACCCGGACTGTCTTTTTTCGGAATAAAAGCGGTTCCGGTTTTAGCGGCAATGGTGTAACGAGGATTTTTTAACGTCCCGCCCAAAAGAGCGTCATCCACCACTTTTACCAGCATTCGGCTGATGGTCTCAGCTGTTCCTTCACTGATGGCGCGGCTTTGTAATTTCGGCTCGGCCGCGTAATCAAGCCGGCCGGATTTAATAATCCGTTCCACAATATAAGGTTTGATTAAATTTCCTCCGTTAGCGAGAACCCCGAAAGCGCGGGTTACAGCCAAAGGCGAAACCGCGATTCCCTGGCCGTAAGAAGCGGTCGCATACTCAATATCGCGCGACGTATCCAAATTACTCAAATTGCCAACCGCTTCTCCGGGCAACTCTATATCCGTTTGAAAATCAAAACCGTATTTTTGCATATAATCGTAAAAATTTTCTTTGCCGAGTTTCTGCATCGCGAAAACCGCGCCGGTGTTCAGAGATTCTTCCAAGACTTTCTGCATATCAACTTCTCCCCGGCCTTTGCCGTCATAATTTTCAATGCGCCGATTATTTAAAATCAAATAACCGCGGTCGTAATATTTTGTTTCCGGCGTTATTACCCCCTTATCTAAAGCCGCCGCCATGGTCAGCGGTTTGAAAACCGAACCGAATTCATAAATTCTTTCCACCAGCGGATTAACAAAAACACTCAAGTCTTCAGCTTCGCCATATTTATTAGGATCAAAATCAGGCTGGCTGGCCATCGCTAAAACTTTCCCCGTCCGCGGCTCTATGATTATTCCGGCGGCGCTTTTTGCTCTCCATTTTTGCCGCGTTTTTCCGAGAGTTTCTTCTAAAAACAACTGAACGTCAATGTTAATCGTTAAAACCACATCCTGCCCTTCCTGAGGCAAATTCAATATTTTTTTTCCCAAATCAATTAAAAATCCTTGAGCTGATTTTTCTCCTTCAATATAGCCTTTTTTGCCTTTAATCACTTCCTCAAAATACTGCTCTATTCCATAACGGCCTTCAAGCTGATCGCCATTGTATCCTAAAAATCCGAGAACATGAGAAGCAGTTTTTCCCGCCGGATAATAACGCCATTCGGTTGGCGCCAAACCTACGCCGTCTATTTTTAAATCCCGGACTAAAACCGCTTTTTCTTCTTCTACGTTTTTAACTATAATTTCAAAAGGATCATTTATCCGCTTTAAACGGTTGAAAAAATATTCCCGGTCTAATTTTTCCGCCAAAGGCTGATCCGCTTTCAACGGAAAAATAACCTCTAATTTTTTATAAAGCGCTTCGGCGTCAGCGTTAGTTTCATTTAAAAGTCGCGGATTGATATAGATATCATAACCTTCTTTAGTGCCAGCCGCGGTAATTAATTCTCCCGATTTATTTTGAAAATAAATATTTCCCCGGCGCGGCTCAAGCACCGCGGAATAATTTCGTTGGCGCGACGCCACAGATTGGTAATATCCACCCGAAATTATCTGTAAAAAAAACAAGCGAGCCAACAAAGACCCTCCTAAAAAAAAGCTGAATAAAAAAACCCAGTTGATTCTTCTGGCAATAATCTTAAGCATCGCCGAAATCAAATTTAAGGATTAACGGGAAAATAAGCGCGCGCCAAATCTTTTTCTTCAGCGCTAACGAATTTAACCTCGCCGGCCCCCACAAACCCGTATTCTTTTTGTTTTTCGCTGACCAAAGCCAATTCACGGATATAACCAAGCTCCATTTTCTGATAATATTTATGGGCTGAATCCAATTTCTCGCTAAGTTCGTTTTTAGAAAAATTCTTCTGAATCCTGACGCCGATCAAATGAAGATAAAAAAAAGAAAGAAAAATCGCGAGAATTACTAAAATACCGCAGACGTAAATTCGGTTATTATCCATTATTTTTATTTTAATAAAATGCGCCATATTGTAATTTTTTGGCAACTCTTAATTTGGCGGAACGCGAACGGAAATTAACTCTGATTTCTTCCGGCAAAGGGCTAATCGGTTTTTTGGTCAGAATTTCCGCTTTTCCTTGCTGTTTTTTATCTCTAAAAAAATTTTTAACAATCCGATCTTCAAGCGAATGGAATGAAATAACCGCCAGCCGCCCGTCATTTTTCAAAAGCTCCCAACCGGCCGCCAGCCCTTCGCTTAAAACGTTAAGCTCGTCATTAACTGTGAGACGCAAGGCTTGAAAAGTGCGGGTAGCGGGATGAAGGCGCCCTTTTTCATAATTTTCCGGCGTTGCGAATTTAATAATTTCAGCCAATTCGCCGGTTCTCCTTATTCTCTTTCTCTTTCTCGCTTCAATAATCGCCTCGACTATTCGCGCCGCGTATTTTTCCTCGCCGTATTTTTTAATTAAATTTTCAAGCTCTTTTCTATTCCAATCATTGATAATTTTTTCCGCGGTAAGATCAAAAGGTTCAAGCTCGGCTTTAAAGGTCATTAGAAGCGGTTCATCCCGAAGAAAAGAAAATCCTCTTCCGGAAAATTCAAGCTGCCAAGAACTTAAGCCTAAATCGTATAAAATGCCGTCTATTTTCCCTTGGTAAT
Source organism: Candidatus Niyogibacteria bacterium (assembly GCA_016186495.1). GTDB lineage: Bacteria > Patescibacteriota > Minisyncoccia > JACROR01 > JACROR01 > JACPLO01. The sequence continues at coordinate 68,716 of JACPLO010000002.1, read as the reverse complement.
TTTTTAATAAATCGCCAAGATTTCTAAAATTCCCCGTGATAAATTTCAGCCGGCTGTTTTTATTGAATTTTTTTATCAAGCGGCCGATCATTTCTTCATCCTGATCCAAGCCGATAATTTTTCCGTCTCTTGGAAGTTTCTCTAAAATTGCCTGAAGATGGCCTCCGCCGTCAGCCGTGGCATCCACGAATACTTTGCCGTTTTCAACATTCAATAATTCTACGACTTCCTTTAAAAGAACCGGGGTATGGGTCATAAATTAAGCTATTCCCATTTCTCCCATTTTTTCCGCCAGAATATCAGCTTGCTTTTCCGTTTCTTCCCGATATTTTTCCCATCTTTTTTCATTCCAAATTTCCAAACGTTTGTACATTCCGCAAATTACCGCTTTCTCTTCTAATTCGGCGTATTTTTTCAAATAATCCGGAATTAAAATCCGCCCCAATTTATCGCTTTCCACTTCCGAGGCGCTGGCTAAAAAAATCCGCGTCAAATCTCTTTTGTCTTTTTGTCCCATCGGCAAAGCGCTTAACCATTCGGCAAAATTTTTCCATTCAGAAACCGGGTAAACAAAAAGGCATTTATCCAAACCTTTGGTGATGACCGCTCCTTTACCGATCTCTTTTCTGAATTTTGCCGGCAAAGAAATCCGTTTTTTAGCGTCTATAGTATGTAAAAATTCACCAATTAGCATATATTTCCATGCTTTTAAAAGTTATCCACACTATCCACAGATTTATCCACAATTTACCACTATGTTAGTAGTTTATACCACTTCAAATAATTTTCCAATACCCCCCTGTGGAAAACATTACCACCACACTAATAAAGAAACCTCCGCACTTATACATAAGTGCGGAGGTTAAAATTACGCGGCAATGATAAAATTTAACGTTGAATAAAAATAATAGTTTTATTAGTGAGAGGGTTTTGGCCTTAATGTGGGGAATAAAATCACTTCCCGGATATTTTGAGCTCCGGTCAAAAGCATCATTAAACGGTCAAAGCCGATGCCTACGCCGCCAGCCGGCGGCATGCCGTATTCCATCGCTTCCAGATATTCTTCGTCGCTCGGCGAAACATCCGCCTCCCCTTCTTTTCTTTTTCTATCCTGTTCTAAAAATCTTTCCCTTTGTTCCAAAGGATCATTAAGTTCTGAAAAAGCGTTAACCAATTCCAATCCGCCGATGACCAGCTGAAAACGATCTATAAATTCGGGCTTTTCCGGATTTATTTTGGCAAAAGGAGAAAATTCCGCCGGATAATCAATAATGAAAATTGGCTGAATAAGCCGCGGCCGGCAAATTTTTTTATAAATATTATCCATAATTTTATCTTTAGCGTCGGAATCAGCCGCCTCCACGCCCAACCGTTTGGCAATCAGCGCCAAATCATAATTTGAAGCTGATTTTGGATCCAAAATCAAAGCATATTTTTTCAAAAGATCAAAATAAGAAATCACCGAAAATTTTTGAGAAAAATCTATTTTTATTCCGCCGTATTCCAAATAATTCTTTTTCAAAACTTTTTTAACAAGATGCTTGATCATTTTTTCCACGAAAACGCGCTGTTTTTTCGCGTCAGAATAAGCTTCATAAAATTCCAGCATGGTAAATTCCGGATTATGCGTCGCGTCTATTCCTTCATTCCTGAAATTCCTGCCAAGCTCATAAATTTTGTTAAGGCCTCCCACTAAAAGTTTTTTTAAATAAAGTTCCGGCGCGATTCTTAAATAAAGATCAATATCCAGCGCCTGATGATGGGTTTTAAAAGGAACGGCCGCGGCTCCTCCGGCCAGCGGCTGAAGGATCGGCGTTTCCACTTCCAAATAGCCGTTCTCTTCCAAAAAATTTCTCGTTTCACTGATTATTTTTGACCGCGCTAAAAATCTTTTTTTAATTTCATCATTCATTAAAAGATCAAGATATCGGCGGCGGTATCTTTCTTCCACATCCTGAAGGCCGTGCCATTTTTCCGGCAGCGGCCTCAAACTCTTGGATAAAATCCGCCAAGCGCTTACCGCCAGAGTTCTTTCTTTCTTTTTCGTTAAAAAAGGTTTTCCTTCAATTAAAATAAAATCGCCGATATCAACTTGATCTTTAAAAATTTTGAACAATTCTTCCGACAAATCGTCTTTTCTAAAACAAATCTGCATTTTAACGGTTCCGTCATAAAGATCGGCAAAAAGCAATCCGCCGTGCTCGCGGCACGCCATTAATCGCCCCGCGGCCCAAAACGGCTTTTTCTTGGCTTTCAATTTATTAAAAGAACTTTGAATTTCTTCCAAAGATAAAATTTCGGGAACTTCCGCCGGAAACGGCTCTTGCCCCGCCTTTTTCAATTCGTTTAATTTTTTAATCCGCCCTTGGCGAATTTCTTCAAAACTATTCACTTTTAGAAATCTGTTATTATACCGCTAAATGGCAAATTTCAGGCAAGCATTATCATATTATTATAACACAATAAAAGGCTGAATTTAAAGAATATCCAAAATTTTGTAATAAACCGCGCCTTTGAGAGTAAGAACATTCACTTCTTCTCCTTTCTTTTTTCCCAAAAAAGCGCGGCCAATGGGAGATTCGTGAGAAATCTTGTTAGCCGCCGGATCCGCTTCTTCTGAACCAACGATTAAAAATTCGCAAACGCCGCGCTTGGCCGCTTTTGTTTCGCTTTTTTCCGCCACCACTTTTGCGCCTACTTCCACAGTATCGGCCGAAGATTTTTGGATAATTTCCGCTCCCTGCAGAATATTTTCCAATTCCGCGATGCGCATTTCATTGGAAGTTTGATCTTCTTTAGCTTGCTGATATTCGGCATTCTCGGAAAGATCACCTAAAGATTTTGCGTATTCCAAACGCTCGGCTATTTTTCGGCGGCGTTCATTACTTAAAATCCTCAACTCTTCCCGAAGTTTTTCAAAACCTTCTTTGCTTAAATATTCAATATTATAATTATGATTAGCCATATTAAATTTATTTAGACACCTTATCTTACTCCTGAATTTCAGTCAATCCCGTTATCAACAGCCAGATATTCGGGACGATTTAAAATCAGCCACTCAAAAAATTGCTTAGCCGCAAAAGGAGCGCCTATTAAATTATTGGCGTTTCCTCCTTCCAAAACTATGGTTAAAACCAGCCGAGGATTATCATAAGGCGCGAAAGCGACAAGCCAGGAATCCACCCTATTGCTTCCGATTTGGGCTGTGCCGGTTTTAGCCGCTATCTCTGCCCTTAAACCGGAAAGCGCTTTTGCGGTTCCTTCTTCCACGGCCATCTTCATTCCTTCTTTAACAATTTTAAAATATTTTTCTTCAATATCAATTTTCTCAAAACTTAACGGCAAAGGAACATTCTTTTTATCGGTAAAAATCATCTCTTTTACCAAATGGGGTTTAATTTTTTTGCCATTTTGGCTGATGATTGAAGTCACGACCGCCATTTGAAGCGGAGTAACCTCAAGCCATCCTTGGCCGATGCTTAAATTATAAGTGTCTCCCAAGCGCCAAATTTTGTCTGAAAAATATTTTTCTTTCCAATCCGGGCTTGGAATAAACCCTTCCTCTTCCGGCAAAAATTCAAGCCCGGTCTTTTTCCCCAAACCGAACATTTCAAAATATTTTTTAAGGCGCGAAACGCCAAGGCCGCTGATTTCTTCAAAACCGCCGCCAATCGCGTAAAAATAAACATTTGATGAAACCGCCAGCGCTTTTTCAAGATTCACCCAGCCATGCGCTTTCCAATCGTAAAACACGGATTTCTTGCCGGGATCGTAAGGATTAGCCACAGAAATGCTTCCCGCGCTGAAAATAGAATGGTCCTTATCAATCACTCCCTCTTTTAAAGCCGCTAAAGCGATAACTGGTTTAATCGAGGAACCCGGCGAATAAAGTCCGGAAATTGCCCTAAAAAAAAGCGGTTTTTCCTCATTATTCAAGAAAAAAGGCAATTTTTCAGCTTCTCCTTTTGAAAAAGCGTTAGGATCGTATTCCGGCCAACTGGTCATCGCTAAAATCTCGCCGTTTTGAGAATCCATTACAATTCCCGCTCCCCCTTTAAACCCTCGGTCTTGGGCGGTATTTTGAATTTTCTCAAAAAGTTTTGACTGCATCTCGGCGTCAATGCTAAGCGTGATATTAGCTCCATTTTCCGGCGCTCGTTGAATACTTTCCGAAACTATTTTGCCTAAAGAATCAACTTCCACCAAACGCTGCCCTTCTTTTCCTCTTAAAAAATTATCCAGCCCTTTTTCCAGCCCCGCCCGGCCGTATTTAGACTGCCGATCAAAATTTCCTTCTTTTAATTCTTCTTCTGAAAGAAAACCCATATATCCTAAAAGATGCGACAAACCGGGCAAATCAGCGTAAACGCGGATAATTTCATTGGAAAAATTTTCATTCCGGGCCAACTCCAGGCCGCGCCGATCATAAATTACTCCTCTTTCCGGAAAAAGGGACATTAAATGCAAACGATTTTCCTTAGCTCTCTGATAAAACATTTCTCCTTGGCTGATCTGAAGAATACCTACTTTCAAAAACATAACCGCTAAAACCAATCCGAAAACCGCCGTCATTACCCAAGCGTTGGCGGAAATAATGGCTTTTTCCATTATTCCCTCAAAACTTTCCCGGCTGAAATTCGGCATATTTTTGGCGTCTAAAAATATTTCGTCGGGAGATATGTCTTTTTTAGAAAAAATTTTCTTTCTTTGCCGCATAAGAAATAATCAAATGAAAAATTAAAGCTGAAAACAAAACAATCAAAGCCGTCAAATAACTGAAAAATAACGCTTTCCAAAATCCAAAGTTTCCATAAACAGCGGCTCCCTGAAAAATTCCGAAAAATGCCGTTTCCAGAATAAAAAAAACCGATATTGCCGCCAACCCCCGGATAAGAATGACATAAAATCCTTGTTCATAAAAAAACGATCTTAAAAATTCTATCGCCAATAAACTTACTAAAAATAAAAAAGAAAAAAAACCGAAAGGCAAACCGCTGAAAGCGTCCAACACTATGCCGACGATAATTAATTCAAACGCCCAGGAAAAACGCGCTATTAAATACGAAAAAAATCCAAATAACGCCGGCCAAGGCAAAATAAAAATTCCAAAAATCAAAATAAAAAAATATAAAATTCTCTCTAAAATAACATTTAAAGCCATCGGGATTTATTTAATAATCAACGCGGTTCTTAAATTTCGGATATTCAAAGGTAAACGTAAAATAACATTTTGCAAAGAATTCGTGCTGGATTTTTCTATTTTTTCCACAAAACCGACCAAGCGCGCCGTCTTAGCCATAATCAGCGCTCTTTCGCCGACCTGAACAGAAGCTTCGCGCGGCAAAGAAAATTTCATCATTTCTCCTCCTAATCCTACGGCTGTAATCGGCGTCCCGCTATTTTCCAAAAAAATGTTAGTTTCCTGATTAGGATAGGAAATAAAAGTTGCCCGACTGGTCTTAGCGTAAACCTCGCTAATATAACCTAAAAAGATATCTCCCGAAGAAACCACATTCATCCCCGCTTTCACGCCTTCTTCTCCGCCGACATCTAAAATAAAAGCATCATAGATTTCCGGCGAAAATAAAACAACATTGGCTAAAATTTTCTCTTCGGAAATCCGGCCCAGCATTTCCCGTAATTCTTTATTTTCTTTCTTAATTAATTCTAAATTTTCCAAACGCCCTTTCAAATCATCCGCGGTTTCTTGCAAATTCTTGTTTTCTTCCGCCAGCCGGATTTTATCCGCGAAAATGAAAATAAAGCCGTTTAAAGTATTTTTAGCCGAGATTGAAAAATTTAAAATCGGTTTGAAAAAATTAAAAATAGAATTTGCCAAAGCCGCTTCCAAAAAATCAAAATAAGCCACGGTCAATAAAACAAGCGCTATAAAAACGCTTGCCAATATCTTAAAACTAACGCTTTTAAAAGACTTATCGGGGCGGTAAATCGTCTTCATGGTTTATTAAAACGTCTTTTATCGCCGCGATATCTTCAAGAATAATCCCGGTTCCGCGCACCACTGCCGTTAAAGGATCTTCGGCCACTTTTACCGGTATTTTAGTTTCCATTTCTATAATTCTATCTAAGCCTTTTAAAAATGATCCGCCGCCCACCATCATAATGCCGCGATGCATAATGTCCGAAACCAGTTCCGGCGGCGTTTCTTCAATTAATTCCTTGACCGAATAAATTAAAGATTTTACGGATTTAGAAATAGCTTCTCTGATATCAGCGTCGCTTACCGATATTTCGCGCGGCAAACCGGTTATCAGATCGCGGCCCCGAATAATAGACTCTGAAGAATCGCCGTTGTTATAAGCGGAACCGATCGCCATTTTAACGTCTTCGGCGGTTCTTTCACCGATCAAAATTTTAAATTCATCGCGCACGTAATTTATAATATCTTGATTGAAACGATCGCCCGCCACGCGCAGATTGGTGGATTTTACAATTCCTCCCAATGAAATAACCGCGATATCGCTCGTCCCGCCGCCGATATCAATTATCATATTGCCGATCGGTTCGTAAATCGGCATTCTAATGCCGATGGCCGCCGCCATCGGCTCTTCCACTAAATAAACTTCCCGGGCGCCGGCATTTTTAGCCGCGTCCCTGACGGCGCGCCTCTCCACTTCCGTAATGCCCGAAGGAATCCCGATCACCACTTTTGGCCGCGCCGTCAAAAAAGCGCGGTTAGAATGCACTTTACGGATAAAATAAGAAATCATTTCTTCGGTTACTTCAAAATCAGAAATCACTCCTTCCACCAAAGGACGCACCACCGCAATATGAGTTGGCGTCCGGCCCACCATTCTTTTGGCGTTTGCGCCAATTGCCACGATCTGCCCGGTTTTCTGATTAATCGCCACAACCGAAGGTTCATTTATGACAATTCCCCGGCCTTTCACGTAAACTAACGTATTGGCTGTCCCTAAATCAATGCCGATATCATGGGAAAAAAGTGAAAAAATTTTATTAAGCATAAATTATAAAACTTTTAATTACAAAATACTCCTAAATTGCTTTTGGAAACGATTAAGGGGGAGTCTACTTTAGGTCGCTTTGCGACCTGTTATAATAGGGGGGATTTAGGGTCTCCCTCTTACCGCGTTGAGAAAAGCAATTTAGGAGTATTTTATAATTCACATTGTTTAATTAAAATTTCTAACAATTCTTTCTTATTTATCAACTTTATCGTTTTTCTGCCCCGCTCTTTAATTTCATACTTTTTTTCTTTTATCGTTTTCTCGCTGACCACCACCCGGAAAGGCAAACCGATTAAATCCGCGTCGGAAAATTTCTCGCCCGCGCTTTTATCGCCGCGATCGTCATATAAAATTTCAAACCCGCGGCTCTTCAAATCTTCATAAAGATTATCCGCTTCTTTTTCAACGCCGGCAATATTGATTAAATGAACCGAATATGGCGCGACATTTTTCGGCCAAATCAGGCCTTTGTCGTCATTTTGCGTTTCCGCGATTGCGCCTAAAAGCCGCCCCAAGCCAAGGCCATAACAACCCATAAAAACGGGAAATTCTTCGCCTTTTTCATTTTTATATTTCAAACCGAAAGCATCGGAAAATTTTGTTTTTAAATTAAAAATATTTCCGACTTCAATCGATTTTTTCTCGGTTAAATTTTTGTTTCCGCATTCGGGGCAATCGCTTTGTTCGTTTATAATTTCTTTATTTACCCCAATTTGGCAGGATTCACAAAGATAAATTGTATCTTCACCGGCTTCGGTTATGGCCTGAAATTCATGGGAATATTTTGAAAAACTTCCGCCGGAAGCAAAAGTAAGATAAGTTTTTCCGGCCAAGCCGCATTTTTCAAAAATATTCCGATAATAGCGCTTCATTTCTTCGTAATATTTTTCTAAATCTTTTTGGTCGGCGTGGAAAGAATAAAAATCTTTCATCATAAATTCCCGGCCGCGCAAAAGGCCGGACTTAGGCCGCAATTCCATCCTGAATTTATCCTGAATCTGAAAAACGCAGAACGGCAGATCTTTATAAGAAAAAATATGCTTTTTAACCAAAGGCACGATGACTTCCTCATGGGTCGGGCCTAAAGCAAATTCACGCCCGCTTTTATCTTTAATTTTATAAAGATCATCCATCGTTTTCCAGCGGCCGGTTTTTTCCCAATTTTCCTTCGGCTGAAGCGCGGGCATTAAAATTTCTTGGCCGCCGGCTTTTTCCATTTCTTCCCGGATAATCGCTTCAATTTTTTTAAGCGCGCGAAAACCCAGCGGCAAAAAAGTGTAAACTCCGGCCATCAATTTATCTATGAAACCGGCGCGGACAAGAAGCGCGGCGTTTTTCGTAATCTCGTCTTTCGGAGCGTTTTTGCCGGTTTTAGCGAAAAGTTTTGATTGGCGCATACTGACAGATTAACATTATTTCCGGCGATGAACAAACAAAACATAATTTTTTTGACATAATTGCCGCGATATCTTAATCTTATTAAAAAGATTAAACGGCACTTTTATAATATAAAAAGGAGGTGGTTTGATTGCCGCAGATAAAAATGGTGGTTTTGGATTTTGACGGCGTTATCGTGGAATGCGGGAAAGGAGAAAAATTATGGCGATGGCTGGCAAAAAAAATGAAAATAAGAACGCCAAAAATTTTCCTTTTTCTCCAGGAAATTACTGAATTTATCTTAAATAAGAAATCGCAAGTGATAATAAAGACAGAGATGGTAGAAAGCATAAAAAAATTAAAGAAAAATCATTGTCTGGTCGGCCTTCTGACCGACCGATCGCTTTGGTCTCTTCATCGGATTATTTTTTTTGAAAATAATCTTCCTTTTGAATTCAGCGATTTTGATTTTATCCAAACTAGAGAAAATATTCTGGATTTATTTATAAAGCCGTTTTTATTTACTCTGCCGATTAACATTAAATTTAAAAAATCAAAAAAAATAAAACCGGATATTTGCGTATTCAAAAATTTAAAATCATTTATTGCTGAAAATAACATAGAAGTAAACGAAACTGTAATCGTTGATGATTTATCAACGATTATTGAACTCGCCAGAGTTCAAGGTTTTCTGACCATCCATTTTTTTTAAATCTATTGTTTTAAAAATCCAGCAAAGAATATTCCTTGCTGGATTTTTATAATATTAATTTAGTTTTTCTTATCTTATTTTTATCTAAAATGCGGCCAAAACACTATTAAACCGATAATAACCGCGCCAAAACAAGCCACCATTACCACGGCGGCCATCAAGTCTTTTATAATCCGCACTTGTTCATGATGCGCCGGTTCAAGAAAATCCAAAATTCGTTCAATCGCGGTATTCACCAATTCCAAAGTCAAAACCGCGAAAATCGCCGTAAAAATAACCGCTTTTTCCGTCCGAGTGGAATCAAAATAAAATACCGCTCCGGCCATCAATAAAGCGGCAAAAAGCATTATTTTAAAATTCCTCTCAAAAATAAGAGTTTCTTTCAAACCGTTAAAAGCGAATTTAAAACTGTCTTTTAATTTTTTCATTAACTAAACTTAAAATTAAAGAATCTTCGCAATATCATTATAAGTAATTATCAGCATTAAAATTAAAAGAAGAACCAAACCGACCGCGTGCGCCCATGTGCTAATTTTAGCGCCAATCGGCTTGCCGCGGATCGCTTCCGCGGCCAAAAAAAACAGCCGACCGCCATCCAGCCCGGGAAAAGGAATAAAATTTATCACCGCCAGATTAACCGATAAAAAAGCCATAAATTGCAAAAGATATAAGAAACCGAAACTGGCCGCGCTTCCCACCAAACCGACGATTCCTATCGGCCCGGCAATCTGCCCTAATCCTCCTTCACCTCTGATTAAAACCACAAAAAAATCAACAATGCCCGCGACCATAGCGCCGGTTAAAAAAATCGTTGTTTTTAAACCTTGCCAGATTGCCTGATGGAACGGATAACTTTTTGTCCCTATTTTAGCCATCACGATTCCTAACGCTCCTTCATTTTCTTTGGTTTCCGAACGCGGTTTAGCCAAACTGGTTAATTCTTGCCCGTCTCTTTTGTAAAAAACAGTGATTTCCCGGCCGCGATTTTGCTTAATAAAATTCTGAACTTCGCTGATTTTTGAAACTGCCAACTCTTCACTTTTACTTCTAAGCTTAAGCAGCGTATCGCCCGCCAAAAGGCCGGCTGTTTCCGCCGGAGATTTTTCCTGCACTTCCACGATAAATATTTTTTCATCTTCGGCTCTCTCTCCGTCGCCGAGCGCGGCCGGCGTTCCCCACCAATTGCCGAAAGAAAAAATAAAAAACGCCAAGATAAGATTAAAAAACACGCCCGCCGCGATAATCATCGCCCGCGCTTTTATGCTTTTAGCCGCGAAACTGCGCGGCCCGATCGGCAAATCGTCTTTTATTTCTTCCCCTTCTATCTTCACAAATCCGCCAAAAGGCAAAAGATTTATTGAATAAACCGTTTCTCCTTTTTTAACGCTGAAAAGCCGCGGCGGCAAGCCAAAGCCGAATTCTTCCACCTTAACGCCATTCCATTTAGCAAAAATAAAATGCCCGAATTCATGCGAAAGAATCAATAAAACTAAAATAACAAAAAAAATAAAAAGAGTGGTCAGCATTCTAAAAACTTATTTCTTTTTCTTTTTTATCGGCTATCTCTTCCAGTTTTTTGAAAGCCGCGTCAATTTTTTCCTGCATTTTGTCTTTAAGGCGGAATTTTTCATCTTCGCTGATTTCTCCGGCGCGCTCTTTCTCCTGAATTTTGCTCCAAACCTCGTCCCTGGCTCGGCGGACGGAAACTTTAGCTTGCTCTAATTTTTCTTTAAGCATTTTTTTTAAAGCCCCGCGGCGCTCTTCGGTAAGTTCAGGAATAATAATCCGGATAATATCCTGATCCACCAGGGGCTGAAGCCCTAAATTGGAAGAACGAACCGCCAACTCAATCGCTTGAATATTATTTTTATCCCAAGGTTTGATATTTAAAGTGCGCGCGTCTTCCGTGCTGATCGCGGCCAAATGCTTTAAAGGCATTTTAGAACCGTAAGAATCAATCTCTAAATCCTCCACTAAAGCGGGGTTGGCGCGGCCGGTTCTTAAAGAAATAATTTCATTGCCAAACCAATGAATCGCTTTTTGAATTTCAATATCAAGTTTTGAGAAATCATTATAATTTTGCATTTTGAATAAAAACTAATTTCCTATCATCAATCTTATCGCCGAAACAACAAAAATAATTATTAAAAATGTTAAAATAATAATTAAAGCGTATTTCATCCTGTTAGAGATAGGAAATGATTAAAATCATTTCCGTAAATTATTCTTGTAATTTCCAATTATCTTCATTGATGATATTTTTAAATTCCGTTAAAAAATAAAGGTTTTAATCTCTAACGGGATTCATGTTAATATCAGATATTCTAAAATAGATTTAGGATAAGCGGCCGGACCGTCCATTAATTCTCTCGCGAAAACCAGATTTTCCAAATTTTCCAAAGATTTTTTTCGCTGTTCGTCATTGCCGCTATTTTTTAAAATATCTTCAAAATAAATTTCGCGGGCGTCCAAAATTTTTTTTTGTTCTTTTTCATCTTTTTTATCCGCTATTTTTTTAAGATATTCCATTTTATCAATATGAGGTTTCTTTTCAAAATTCCGCCAATAGTCCGTGAAGCCCGCTTCCGGCTCAAAAGCCATCCGGATTTTAACCAATCGCGAACAAAGAGTAACCGGCAAATTTTCCTCCGAAAGAACGGAAAGAAAAAAATGCGCCGCGTCTGAAAAATCTTCCATTGTTTTTAAAAGCGCGCTGGCAGCTTCCAAAGTTATAGTTTCCGCGCCGATAAAAAATATTTTTTTGTTGCCGGCGCCGAATGCTTTCAGATAAGTTTTTCTGATTAACTCTCTCGCCTCGCTGATGCCGAAAGATTCGCCGCAAAATTCAAAAAAATCAGGATGGTTTTGATTGAAATTTTCAAGCAGCCGGCCGGCCGCTTCCGCCGCGATTTTTCTTGCCTGTTCAATTGAACCGATCAACAAATATCCGTGAGCCAATCGGCCGGATTTAATATGGGATTGCAATAAAAATGGGTAAGGCACTATTTTTGCGGCAATTATTATTTTTTAGTAATGACGCTTTTTTTATAAATATCCAAATGTTCCAAAGCAATGCCCGTGCCGCGGGCCACGCAAAGCAGAGGATCTTCGGCTAAATACGCTTTAATGCCGGTCGCCCGATGGATTAATTCGTCTAAATTCCTTAAAAGCGAAGAACCGCCGCTCATCGTAATTCCTTTATCAATGATATCCGAAGCAAGTTCCGGCGGAGTATCCTGAAGAACCGCCTTAATCGCTTTGATAATTTCTTGAAGTTCAGATTCAATCGCCTTTACGATTTCAAAAGTTTTTATTTCCGTGGAACGGGGCAGGCCGGTCAGAAAATCTCTCCCTTTGACTTGATAAGCCAAATCTTCGCCTAAAGCTAAAGCCGAACCAATCGTAATTTTAATGTCTTCGGCGGTTCGGTCGCCAATCGCCAAATTAAACGCTTTCTTGGCATAATCAATGATTGCTTGGTCAATTTTATTGCCTGCCATTTTTACGGAAGTAGAAACCACAATTCCGCCTAAAGAAATAACCGCCACATCCGTAGTTCCTCCTCCGATATCAACAATCATATGTCCGGTCGGCTCATGAATGGGAATGTTGGCGCCGATCGCCGCTAAAATCGGCTCTTTAATAACGTAAGCGGCGCGCGCTCCCGCTTTCATCGCCGCTTCCATCACCGATCTTGTCTGAGTGGAATTAACGCCGGCCGGCACGGAAACCATCACTTCCGGCCTAAAAATATTCCACTTGGGAAGAGCTTTGCCGATAAAATAACGAAGCATGGCTTCGGTTACCCGATAATCGGCGATTGCTCCGTCTTTCATCGGACGATAAGCCACGATGTCGTCCGGCGTTTTGCCGATCATCACGCGCGCTTCATTCCCCACGGCGATTACTTTATTATCCGGAACCGAAACCGCCACCACTGACGGTTCATTCAAAATCACTCCCCGGCCGGGCACGAAAACCAAAGTATTGGCCGTACCCAAATCTATCCCTAATTTTTTAACAAAAATAGACATAATAAAAAAATTCAGAAATCAAAAAGTAAAAGTCAAATAATTCTTTTGATGGCCGCCCCCGCGTCCCACAGCCTTTCTTCTATTTTTTCATATCCCCGATCTATATTATAAACATTATGAATGATAGATTTTCCTTTGGCAATCAAAGCGGCTAAAATAAAAGTCAGGCCGGCCCGAAGATCCGGGGCTTCCACTTCCCTGCCCTTTAAATAAGTTTTCCCGTGGAATATCGCCCGATGCGCGTCGCATAAAATAATATTCGCGCCCATTCTAACTAAATCATTGATATAATTCAAACGGCCGTCATAAACCGTTTCAAACAACGAACTTGTTCCCTTAGCTTGGGTCAATAAAACGGAAAATGGCGCTTGAAGATCGGTAGGAAAACCGGGATACTCGCTGGTCTTTATGTTCACTGGCTTGAAAAATTTCGGCCGGCTTATTTCCACCCAATCCTTTCCTTTTTTTAAACTAACGCCCATTGATTCCAAATATTCAATCAGACTTAAAATATGAAGAGGATTGCAATGAATCACGCGTAATTTATCCCCTGAAAGCGCTCCTAAAATCAAAAAACTTCCGGTTTCAATCCGATCAGGCGGCGTATTAAAAACTCCGGGGCCGAGCTTTTTTACGCCGTTGATGACGATGGTACTGGTGCCGGCGCCTTTAATTCGCGCTCCGCAACTGTTTAAAAAATCAGCTAAATTTATGATCTCCGGTTCTTGAGCGGCATTGCGCAAAACAGTGCGCCCTCGCGCCAATGTTGCCGCCATCATTAAAGTCTCCGTGCCGGTTACGCTGACTATCCGAAAAAAAATTTCCGCGCCTTTCAATACCTTGGCTTTAATCGTAAAATTATTTCCTTTTCCATTTGTAAAAACCTTGGCTCCCATTTTTTCAAAACCATTAAGAAACATATCGATCGGCCGCTTGCCGATCACGCAGCCGCCGGGGAAAGGAAAAGAAACAGTCCCCAAACGGGCTAAAAGAGGTCCGGTCAGCACCACAGACGCCCTAAAAGATTTAGCGATCTCAAAATCAAGACAGGATTTTTTTATATTTTCCGCTGAAATTAAAAAAGAACGCCGGCCTGTTTCTTTAACTTCGGCGCCTAAAAATTCCAAAAGCTCCCGCATTCTAAAAACATCTTCAATTAAAGGAACATTCTTAATTGTTATCGGCTTATCGGTTAAAACCGCGGCAGCCATCGCCTTCAAACAGGCATTTTTTGAACCTCTGACCGGAATAATTCCTTTGAGCCTTCCAGCCGATCCTTTAATAATGAATTTTTCTTCGTTCAATCGCCTCACGCCGAAATTTTATCCTATTTTCCGGCGCTTTACAAGGAAAAAGCAGAAGATATAATGATTATTAATGACTCTTAAATATCGGCGAAAATTACTTTTTCTTTCAATCGCGGTTTTTTTTATTATCACGCCGCTTGTTCTTTTGTATACCGCCGGCTATCGCTTGGCGAATAATTGGTCTTTAGCCAAAACCGGAGGAATTTATATTTATTCTCCTCTTTCCAGTTCAGAGATATTTATTGACAACAACCTGGAAAAACAAACAAATCTTTTGCAAGGCGGAGTCTTCATCCAAAATCTAAAACCCGATGTTTATTCCGCTCTGGTGGCTAAAGAAAACTATTGGCCTTGGCAAAAAAATCTGAAAATAAATCCTCAATTGGTAACGGAAGCCCGCGCTTTCCTAATTCCCCGTTCGCCGGAGGGAAAAACTCTGGCGCGAGGACCTTTTATCTCCGTTTTTGCTTCACCTTTTGATGAAATATTAATCCTGGAAGAATTAAAAAACGAAATGAGAAAAATAGTTTTTTATCTTCCGGCTTCCGAAGAATTTATGACAAACGCCTCAATCTCAATAAATAAAATCTTTTCTTCTTTTAAAAAAATAGGCGATGTTTATTGGCCGGAAAATCAAACGGCTTTGCTTTCTTTTTCCGATCGTTCTTTTTTAAAAACCGAATTTGATTTTGAAAACAAAACGGTTCGCGCTTTTCCCGCGCCAGCTCCCGAATATCTTCTAACCGAAAATGAAGGCGAGGATCAGGCGCGCCAATTTATCAGATTTGACAAGCATAAAAAATTAAAAATCTGGTTGGAAAAAGACAATGAAATCTGGACCGAATGGCTGGAAAAAAATCTCCCTCTTCCTTATTATTTGTCGGCGGAAAAAGAAATGATTATCAAAACCCGTTCTCCCATCAAAAATATTGATTTCTTTCCTTTAAGAGAAGATGTTATTATTTTTGCCGCGGAAAACGGCATTTTTGCCTTAGAAATTGACGGCCGCGGCAATCGCAATATGCAGCCGATTTACAAAGGCAAAAATCCGACTTTTGCCGTCCGCCCTTCTCAAAAAACCGTCTATGTTTTGGATGGCGGCGCGCTTTCTAAAATAGAGTTATAATTCCCGCACTAGCGAACAATGACTTAATTAGCGTGGAGGCACTTTTCCGATTAAAGCGACGACTATTCCTAAAATCGCGAAGACTACGCTGACAATCCAAAAACGCATCGTTACTTTATAAGGCGGCCAGCCCTTGGCTTCAAAATGATGGTGAAGAGGCGCCACCAAAAATACTTTTTTGCCGCTTCTAAATTTTTTAGACAAAATCTGAATGATATTAGAAGCAGTTGTTATAAAAAGCGGAAAAGCGATAATCGGCAAAATAATTACCTGGCCGGTCAAAAAAGCGACAACCGCCAAGGTTGTGGTCAACCCCAGTATTCCGGTTTCAGACATATAAAAACGGGCGGGGGGGATATTAAACCATAAAAAAGCGAGGATTCCTCCGACAACAACAGCGCAAAACGCGGCGGTGTCTATTTGATTCTGAAAAAAAGCAATGCCGGCGTAAGATGAAAATATAGCCGCCATTACGCCTCCGGACAATCCATCCAAGCCGTCAATAACGCCCCCTGAAAACAAAGCAAGCATCACCAACATAAAAAACGGAATAAAAAACCAGCCCAGCTCCAGTTGCCCCAAAAAAGGGATCATAATGCTTGACACTTCAAGCTTTGTAAAAAACCACCAGGCGCCGATCAAACCGATCAAAAGCACGATAAAAATTCTTGTTTTTAATTCCAGGCCTGAATCTCTCTTATACCCTCGGCCAAAAACAATTAAAAAATCCTCAATCAAGCCGACCACGGAAGCGAACACGAGCGTAAACAATAAAAGCCAAGTCTGTTCTCGGCTTAAAAAATTAAGTTTTTTCGTAAGTTCAGACGGAAAAAACTGAAAAATCAACCAAAATATAATAATGGTCAGTAAAACACTTGCCCAAATTATGATTCCGCCCATCCGCGGCGTGCCCGTATCTCTTTCTTTATGCAGTTCATTAAAAATCGTCGTTTCTCCTCCTCCTAACGCGATTTTTTTCCCACTCTTCTTTTTCCACATTTTGTATTTATAAAGATAATGCGTTAAAAGCGGCGTAAGAAAAATGCCGATAAAAAATGCTAAAGATGAAAGCCCGAAAATTTTCAGAACATTTAAGATCATCCCTCACCCTTCAATTATTTGAAGAGTAAGGGATGATTTTGAAACCACTTTCTGGTTGCCTGATATAATTTTAACACATCTTCAAATCTTCCTTTCTCCGAAGACCCTAAAATAATTATCCCCACCGGCTGATTAATGCCGATATCCGCCACCACCGCCAAATTACCGCCGGCAATGTCGGTAAAACCGGTCTTTCCGGCCAAAAACTGCGGAATTTCGTAAATTAGCCGGTTAGTATTGGTAAAACGATGCTTATTTCCTTCCAAAGATTCAATTTTCAAAAACGGCAAGCGCGTTGCTTCTAAAACTTGAGGATGATTTTCCATTAAATATCCCAGTAAAATCATCAAATCTCCGGCTGAACCGTAAGCGCCAGCGCTGGTTTTGGAAAAATCAAGACCGGCCGGATCGAAAAAAAATGTTTGGGCCATGCCGAGAAACGCCGCTTTTTGATTCATTAATTTTATAAATTCATCCCAGCCAAAATGTTCGGCCAGCGCGTAAGCGGCATCGTTGGAAGAATGGATCAGCATGGCGTCGCGCAAATCATCGCGCCGGAAAATTTCTTCCGCTAAAAAACCGTCATCGCCTTCCGCTGAAATCGCCCGGCGGGAAACGGAAATAACCGCCTCTTTTCCGATATTTTCTTCGGTTAAAAGAGCGGTCATCAATTTTGTTAAACTGGCCAACGGCCACTGTAAATCACTTTTACGGGAAGCAATAATTCTCCCGAAAAAATCAAAAACAAGATAACTCTGGCCTTCAATGTTAGTTTCAGCAATCAACTCGGAAAATTCCGTTCCTGATTTTGCAAAACCGTCAACCGCCACGGCCGCTTCCTGAAAATTTTCGGGCAAAGAAATATTCCAGATAAAAACTAAAAACAAAAAACTGAAAATCAGCGGAAATGAAATTAAACCTTTAATTTTAAACATTTTCTTTATTATTTATCCCGTTAGAAGCAGATTGTGATCGGCGATCTGATAGAAATTTAATTTTATTCTGATGAATTTTGATTTTCATTAGATTGCGGCTGTTTCATAAAGCGATCACGGCTTCTAACGGGATTTATTTCTTCTTCGCCCCTCACGTTTAAATTAAGCGTGAGGGACGAAAAATCTTCCAAACTTTTCCGAAATTCGCCGTATTCCGGCAAATCTTCTAATTTACTAAGGCCTAAAAACCGCAAAAAATCCATTGACGGCTTATAAATAAAAGTTCTCCGGTCTTTAGGATTAATTTCCCTTTCCACCAGCCCGCTGATCAGCAAATTCCGCAAAATGAAAGAAGAATTTACTCCCCTGATAAAATCAATTTCCGCGCGCGGCAAAGGGCCTGAATATGCGACAATCGCCAAAGTTTCTAAAGCCGCTTTGGTTAATTTACCGCTGAATTCTTCTTTTAAAAGCCCTTGGATAAATTCGGAAGCTTCGGAAACAGTGGCCAGCGTTGCTTCGCCGTTGTTTTTAATTAATTTTAATCCCCGTTCCGCTAAATTATTTTCCAAAACCGCCAAAGCCTCTTCCACTTCGTTTTCTTTTTTGTTTAAAATTTCAGCCAGCCGCGATATTTTCATCGGCTCGCCGTAAATAAACAAAATTGATTCTATAATGTTGGATAAATTCATCCCGTTAGAGATAGGAAATGATTAAAATCATTTCCGTGAATTATTCTTGTAATTCTAATTATTTTCATTGATGTTATTTTTAAATTCCGTTAAAAAATAAAGGTTTTAATCTCTAACGGGATTCATTATTTAAAATGATTTGCTGATTTCAATATCGCCAAAATGCTCTTTTTGAATAACCGCAACTGCTCCTAATTTTACCAGCTCGAGCATCGCTAAAAAACTGACCACCAAACCGGTTTTATCTTCAAAACCGGCAAACTCCCGAAAAGAAGTTTTTATCATTTTTTCCATCCGCCGGCGCAGTTCATCTATTTTATCCTCCAGTTTTACCACTTTTTCAATTATTTTCTCTGGAATTATTTCTTTTGCCGGAAAAGTTCTCATTAAATTTTTAAGAGCCGCGCAAAGCGCGCTTATCTTGATTCCTTTCGGTTCAATAAAACCAAGTTTGACGCCCAAAAAAGCTTCACGTTTATAAACTATTTTTTTGCCGTATAAAGAATTAATATAAAATGAAAACTGCCGCATTTTTTTGTAAAGTTCAAGCCGTTTTTTTAAATCTTCAATGGATTCTTCTTCTTCCCCGGTCAGCTCAAAAGAAGGAAGCAGCGATTTTGATTTTATTAAAATTAAAGCCGCGGCCACAACTAAAAAAGAAGCGGCTTCGGCGCGCGGCAATTGAGGAAGTTTTCTAAGATAATCGAGATATTGGCTGGAAACTTCCGCCAGAGAAATCTCATTGATGGAAAGTTTCCGCTCTTCAATCAAATCCAATAAAAGATTAAATGGCCCTTCAAACTGTTTAATTTTAACTTGATAATTTTCCATCGCTTAATCATCCTGTTTTCGCTGTTTTAATTTTTGCCGGCCTTAATAAAGGCATTTCCATTTGGTTCTTCCGGCCGCTTGATTCAATCGCTAATTCGCCGTTTTCAACGGTAATATGCGCTTTATCACCCGCTTTAATCTCTCCAGCCACTATTTTCTCGGATAAAGGATTTAAAATTTTATTTTGAATCAGCCGTTTAAGGGGACGCGCGCCATAATGAGGGTCATATCCCTGTTTTGCCAAAAGCGCGCTCGCTTCTTTTGAAATTTTTAAAAAAACGTTTTTTCTAGCCAGCCGTTTGCGCACCCGATCAAGCTGAATGCCGACAATAGTCGCCAAATTATCTTCACTTAAAGAATTAAAAACAATAATTTCATCCAAACGATTTAAAAATTCCGGCCGGAATTTTTTTTCCAGCGCTTTTTTTATTTTTTCTTTCAAATCATCGCTTTTCCGGTTAACGTCTTTAATTTCCGTTTCAAAACCTAAAGTCTCCATTTCCCTGACAAATTCAGAACCGATATTGGAAGTCATAATAATAACGGTATTTTTAAAATTAACGTGCCGGCCTTTGGCATCAGTTAACCGGCCGTTATCTAAAATTTGAAGCATTATATTGAAAACTTCCGGATGAGCTTTTTCAATTTCGTCAAAAAGCACGACTGAATAAGGCCGATGACGGATAAGCTCGGTCAGCTGGCCTCCTTCTTCGTATCCGACATAACCTGGCGGCGAACCGATAAATTTTGAAATTGCGTGTTTTTCCATATATTCCGACATATCCACGCGAATAAGCGCTTTTTCGTCATTAAAAAGAAATTCAGCTAAAGTGCGGGCTAATTCGGTTTTTCCCACGCCCGTCGGGCCTAAAAATATAAATGAACCGATTGGCCGGTCTTCTTCGGAAATGCCGGCGCGCGAACGCCGGACCGCATTGGCGATTTTTTTTAGAGCTTCATTCTGCCCCACCACCCGTTTTGCCAAATCTTCTTCCATCCGCAATAATTTTTGCGACTCTTCTTCTAAAAGCCCTTTAATCGGGATGCCGGTCCAGCGCGAAACCACCTCCGCGATGTCTTCTTCGGTAATATCTTCTTTCAGAATGCGGTGGGAAGATTGAAATTTCTTAAGCCGTGTTTCTTCGGCGCGAAGTTTTTTGGTTAATTCGGGTATTCGGCCGTAGCGGATTTCCGCCACCCGCGCCAAGTCCGCTTTACGCTCGGCGTTTTCCGCTTCCAAACGCAATTCATCCAAATCTTTTTTATACTGGCGGATAAAACCAATGGCTTGTTTTTCATTTTTCCATTTGAGTTCCAATCCGGAAATTTTTTCTTTAAGATCATCAATGTTTTTCTGGACTTTTTTTATTTTTGCCGAGTTTTTCACGCCTTTTTCTTTTTTCAAGGCCTCTTTTTCTATTTCCAGGCGCCGAATCTCATTCCCCGTTGTTTCTAATTCTTCCGGCATGCTTTCCAGCTCCAAACGAAGGGCGGAAGCCGCTTCATCCATCAAATCAATGGCTTTATCCGGCAAAAATCTATCGGCAATATAACGGCTGGAAAGATAAACCGCGGATTGCAAAGCATCGTCTTTTATATGCACGCCGTGATGAAGTTCGTATTTTTCTTTAATGCCCCGCAAAATGGCAATCGTATCTTCTATTCCTGGTTCATCCACGTAAACCGGCTGGAATCGCCGAGCCAGAGCCGGATCCTTTTCAATGTGGCGCTGATATTCCTTTAAAGTGGTGGCGCCGACTGTCCGCAATTCTCCGCGCGACAAAGCCGGCTTTAACAAATTAGAAGCGTCCATCGCGCCTTCCGCCGCTCCCGCTCCCACTAAAGTATGAAGTTCATCTATAAAAAGAATAATTTTCCCTTCGGATTTTTTTATTTCGCGCATTACCGCTTTAAGCCGCTCTTCAAATTCGCCCCGATATTTAGTGCCGGCGATAAGCGATCCCATATCCAAAGCGATGAGTTCTTTATCTTTCAAAGATTCCGGCACTTCGCCGCAAGCCAGGCGTTGAGCCAGACCTTCAACAATCGCTGTTTTCCCCACTCCCGCTTCGCCGATTAAAACCGGATTATTTTTGGTGCGGCGGCTCAAAACCTGCATCAAACGGCGAATTTCTTCATCTCGGCCGATGACCGGATCAAACTGATCTTTTCTCGCCATTTCCGTCAGATCGCGGGTATATTTCTTTAAAGAACGGTATTTTGTTTCCGGTTCAACATCGGTCACTCGCTGGGCGCCTTTTAAATCGGAAAGTATTCTCATGACTTCTTCCCGCTTGATGTTATAACGGCTTAAAAGGCCGCTGATTTTTAAAGGCGTTTCCAAAATACCGATAAAAAGATGCTCCGTTGAAATAAACTGATCTTTCATTGCCGCAGCCGTTCTCTGCGCCGCTTCAATCACGCGCCCCAAATCCTGGCTCAAATAAACTTGCGGCGAAACGAGCGGAACCGCCATTTTTGAATTGTCCTCAATTTCCGCTAAAACATCGTCTAACAAAGCGTCAATATCAATTTCCATTTTTTCTAAAAGAGAAATAACAATGCTCTCTTCCTGAAGAAACAAGGCAGCTAAAAGATGGGGCGCGTCAATCTGATTTTGCCCCCTTTCAATCGCCAGCTCGTGAGCCCGGCGAATCGCTTCTTGAGCTTTAATGGTAAAATTTGAAAATGGCAGCATACTCTATAATAAATTTATTAAATCATAAATTTTCCGGCCTCTCCATTAATTCCATTTCTATATTTATTTCTTTTCCATCGCGTAAAATTTTAAGCGAAACTTTTTCTCCGACCTTATGTTTGCTTAATAATTTAGCCAGATTATTTTCCTGATCAATTTTTATTTTATTGAATTCTAAAATAATATCTCCCTCTTTAAGCCCGACGGCGGCGGCCGGACTTCCCGCCATCACGGCCGGCGCGCCTTTTTCATCTTTTATGAGAAGCGCGCCGTAATCAACCGACAAGTTCTTTTCTTCTTTAATTTTAGAATTAACGATCAAATATCGGACGCCTAAAAACGGATATTTTATTTTATTGAATTCTTTAACATCGGCGATATCTTTTTTAATAATGCTGACCGGCAAAGCAAACCCGACGCTTTGTGCGCCGTATGCCATCGCCGTGTTAACGCCGATCACCTTCCCTTCCAAATCAAGAAGCGGGCCGCCGGAATTTCCCGGATTAATGGCCGCGTCGGTTTGAATCACTTCCTGGAGAATTTCCGGTCCGGCCAACGCTCCGCTCGCCATAACCGTCCGCATCAAACCGGAAATAACGCCCACGGAAACCGTATTTTGAAGCTCGCCTAAAGCATTGCCGATCGCCACCACGGTCTGCCCTACTTTTAAATTATCCGAATTTCCCAATGGAATATAAATAAAATCCGAACCTTTTACGCCTTCCGCTTTTAAAACAGCGACATCCTGAAGAGGATCCCTTGCTAAAATTTTCACGGACATTTTTTGCCCGTTATTCATTATGATTGAGTATTCCGCTTCCTTATCTTCCACCACATGGCGGTTGGTCACCAGCAGGCCGTCCGCGGAAACGAAAAATCCCGTGCCGCTGGAAATCTGCTTTTCTTCCGTTCCTTTTTGGCGGTATCGGGGCACCTGAAATTTTGGCAGAAGCTCTGGCGGAATAAATTGCTGGAAAAAATCATCATTTTCAAAAGGATCAACAAAATATTGTTCAACCACCGGCAAATCTTTGGTGGCAATCACGCTGACAACCGCGTTTGAATATTCTTTTGCCAATCCGATAATCAAATCCTCCTGGGTAATGATTTTCGTCCGTTCAATAATTTCTTTCGGCCGATTGTCTTCTTTTAAGATCGGGACTTTTTCAATGACTTTATGGATAGTTTGGGTCATCGCCGGCGGCGCCTGATTAACCAAAGTTACGGTCACAATGCCGGTAACCAGTGAAGTCATAAAACTCACTAAAAGCGTCAACAGCACTATTTGAAATTTAGACAGTTTTTCCAAGTCCATTTTAATATTTTAACAAATTGGCAGTCTTTATGCAAGAGTGCCAATCAATTTTTCTAAAAATAAATCTATTTCTTTTTTGTTTGTTTCCCGCCCTAAAGTAATGCGCAAACTGGAAATCGCCCGTTTCCGGTCGCCGCTGATCGCAAAAATAACATACGAAGGGTTACGCCCTCTGGCGCCGCAAGCCGCGCCGGAAGAAACGCAGATTCCTTTTTCAAAAAGATTAATCAGCAAAGAATCCATATTATAGCCGGTTAAAGCGATATTTGCGTTATTAGGCAAACGATTTTCACGCGAGCCGTTTAACTGGATTCCCGGGATTTTTAACAATTCGTCAATCAAATAATTTCTCAACTTTAAAATTTTTTCCAGATTATTTTTATCAAATTTCCATCTGGCGGTTATTTCCGCTGCTTTGCCTAAACCGACGATTAAAGACACGGCTTCCGTGCCGGGCCTTATTCCGTATTCCTGTTCTCCGCCGTAAGCCAAGGGTTGAATTTTCACGCCTTCCCGGACATACAACGCGCCAATGCCTTTTGGCCCATAAATCTTATGACCGGAAACAACCATCAAATCCACGCCTAATTTTTGCGCGTCCATGTCCAAAAATCCGGCCGCTTGAACGGCGTCGCAATGAAAAAACGGAGTTATTTTTAAATTATTTTTCCGGTATTCTTTGATTATTTCGGAAATTTCCGCGATGGGCTGAATAGTCCCGATTTCATTGTTGACGTACATTACGGAAACCAGTGCGGTATCCGGACGCAGGGCTTGCCTTAATTCTTCAGCATTAATAAACCCTTCTTTGTTTGGTTTTAAATAAGTGACTTCTGCTTCCCCCTTTTTTTCCAATTCTTGGCATGGCGCCAACGCTGATTTATGTTCAATCGCCGTGGTGATAATATGCGGCAATTTAGCCGGCCAATATCTCATCGCTTTAATCACGCCAAAAATCGCCAAATTATTGGCTTCGGTCGCGGAGCCGGTAAAAATAATTTCCCGAAGAGACGAAGCATTTAAAAAATTTTTCATTTGTTCGCGCGCATCATCCGCGGCCCGCCTCGCTTCTTGGCCCATTAAATGCAAAGAACTGGGATTGCCGGATTTTTTCTTGAAATAGGGCTCCATCGCGGACAAAACTTCCGCGTCAACCGGCGTAGTGGCGGCATAATCAAAATAAATATATTTAGATCGCGATTTATTCACCCCATTAGAAGTTGTCATAATAATAAAAATTTACATTAAAGTGAGCCGTTAGGCGACTTTGCTTACTTTTGATTTTAATATAATAAAGCATGGTTGAACTTCTAACGGGGTTCAACATTTTCCACGCTTTTTATTTTGCGGATTTTTTCTTTAAGAATTCTTTCCACGCCTTCTTTCAAGGTTAATTCGGAAAGCGCGCAGCCATGGCAAGCGCCTTTAAGCCGAATTTTTACCGTCCCCTCTTCAAAACTGACAAATTCCACTCTTCCGCCATGCATCGCGAGCATCGGCGCGATTTCAGTTTCTAAAATTTTTTTTATCCCGTTAGAAGTTCTGCCGAGCTTGTCGTTATCCATACTTTTGTCGACAAATTCGCCTTCGGCTTTCTTTTTAGTTAATACTTTTTTTGCTATAAAACTTTTAACGGGATTTATTTTTTGTTCCATAAATAATAATGTTTTTATTTTCGATATATCGTAAATAATAAATGAATTTCTAAAAACTACGGATAAATTTGCCGGCTATTTTCATCATAAATAAAAATCGCCTTAACCGGACAAGATTGGGCCGCTAAAAAAATCATCTCGTCATCCGTTCCTTTTTCATTAAAAACATAGGCTTTATTTTCCTTATCTAAAGCAAAAACCTCCGGCGCCACCGCCGCGCAAGATCCCGAACCGATGCAGAGGCCGCGATCCACGTAAATTTTGCCTATTTTAATCTTTTTATTCGCCATCGTTTATAATTTTAACATATTAATCAATCGGTGTCTTTTTAATTTTGCGAAGCAAATTTATTGCGGTAAATTTTCAACGGTTTTTCGGAAAGCCTGGTCCGCCAAAACCGAACAGTGAATTTTAATCTCCGGCAAGCCGCCGAGCCGCTTCAAAATATCCTGCGGTTTTATTTTAAGCGCTTCATTTATAGTCATTCCTCCTTTTTCCGTCGCCATTACGGAAAACATAGAAGTGGAAGCAATGGCCGAAGCGCAGCCGAAAGTCCGCCATTTTAATTTTTTAATCTGTTTAGTCTTAGGATCAACTTTAAGCCACATTCTCATCATATCGCCGCAAGCCGGAGAACCCACCATTCCTTCCGCGTCAAAATCTCCGGGTTTCGGATCTTTAAGCAATAAATTTTTTGGATAAAAAAAATGTTTTTTTACCGTCTCCGAATAAACCCATCCTTCGCCGGTGAATTGATTGGCGACATTAATGTCTTTTTTAAATTTTTTATTATTTTTTTTCTTCTTCATTTTTCTTTATTATTTTTTTGCCTTCAGCAAAAAAGGAGAAATTTTTCTCAAAATCCCCGCCACTTCCGGCAAAATTTTTAAAACATAATCTATCTCCTTTTTGCTGGTTTTTCTGCCTAAGGTAAGGCGCAGCGAACTGTGGCCATATTCAAAAGGCCGGCCCAGCGCGGAAATGACATGAGAGGGCTCTAAACTCCGTGAAGTGCAAGCCGAACCAGTGGAAACGGCAATGCCGCGAGCGTCCAGATAAAGCATAGTGCTTTCCCCTTCAATATCAAGAATAGAAACATTCACGTTGTTGGGCAAACGTTTTTCAGGATGGCCGTTCAAAACGGTTTTAGGAATGGTTTTTAAAATGCCTTGAGCCAGCTTATCGCGAAGTTTTATCAGGCGCGCCGATTCTTTTTTTCTTTCTTGTTGAGCGATTTTAAAGGCCTCGGCCAAACCAACGATCGCCGCCAAATTTTCCGTTCCTGAACGCAAACCTTTTTCCTGGCCGCCTCCGTAAATAATCGGTTTTAATTTTACGCCCGATCTGACGTATAAAAATCCTATCCCTTTTGGGCCATAAATTTTTGAACCGTTGACCGTCATCAAATCCACGCCCAATTTTTCAACGTCCATTTCCAAATAACCCGCGGCTTGGCAGGCATCGGAATGAAAAAACGGAGTTTTTTCCTGAATTCCCATTTTATTTTTCCGGTATTCTTTGATTATTTCGGAAATTTCCGCGATAGGCTGAATAGTTCCGATTTCATTATTGGCGTATATTACGGAAACCAGCGCGGTGTCCGGACGCAGGGCTTTTTTAACGTCAATCGGATCAACCAGCCCATTTTTATCCACATTCAGATAAGTCGCCTCAAAACCTTCTTCCTCTAAATTTTCAACCGCGTTCAAAATCGCGTGATGTTCTATTTTAGTGGTGATAATATGCCCTTTTGGCTTGGAAATCGGAACTCCAAGCGCTTTGGCTATTCCGAAAATCGCCAAATTATCGCTTTCCGTGCCGCTGCCGGTAAAAATAATTTCATCCGGCCGCGCGTTGATAAGCGAAGCGATGCCCGCCCGCGCCTGATCAAGCGCTTTCTTCGCTTTTCTTCCTTCTTTATATAAAGAAGAAGGATTGCCGAAATTTTCTTCCCAAAATGAATTCATTGCCCGCCGGACGCGCTTATCCAGATAAGTGGCGGCAGCATGATCAAGATAAATCCTTTTTATCATTTCATCATTAAAATTAAACGACTTCTATTATTCGCTTTTTTTAAAAAAAAATCAAGGCCGCGGTTAATCGTTATCTTTATATATCTTAAAACCCCGTTGCCAGATAAAAAAAGCGCGATAAAAAGGAAGAATGCCCGCGAAATATTTTAAAGTCGTCAAATGTTTCAAAAGCCAGGCGAAAAAACCGGAGAATTTAAACCGCTTTCCGTCAAAAAGCGCGTATTTTCCGCCAAGCGCGATGCTAAATCTATTTTGGTGCGGCCAATAAGGGAACGGGCGGCGTTTGCGAATCATTCTTTTTATCGTGTAAGCGATATATTGGCCGTGAAGAATAGCGACTTGAGCGGTCATCGGCATAAAAGTATTTATTTCGTAATCGGACGCGTAAGCAATATCTCCGGCGGCAAAAATATTTTCATAGGGAATGACGCGCAAATATCGGTCAACGGCCAGGCATCCTTTGCCCTTTAATTCTTGCCCTTGGCCGACCAGTTGGCCGGTAATCGCGCAAGCCCGAACGCCGACTGTCCAAATTAAAATATCATAAGAAACAGTTTGGCCGTCTTTCAAAATCAATTTTTCTTCGGTTACTTTGCTGATTAAACTGTTTGTTGAAATTTTTACGCCCAATTTTTCCAACCGGCCGGCCGCTTTTTTCCGCGCCCATTCGCTGGCGTTTCCTAAAACATTCTGTCCTCCTTCAATAATGCTTATTTCGCAATTTTCTTTTGGCCGAGAATGTTGGCGATTAAGTTTTTTGACATAACCGGCAAGTTCGGCCGCTATCTCGCTTCCCAAAAATCCGCCGCCCGCCACTATTATTTTTATTTTTTCATGCTTAGCCCGGCGCCAAAATAATTCATCAATGCCGTTCCGCAAATTAAGCGCGCCTTCCAGGCTTTTTAAAGTATAAACATATTTTTTGATCTCCGATAACCCGAAATAATCTTGTTCGCTTCCCAAAGCGATGATCAGCCAATCATAGCGGTATTTTCCGCCCGATTTTATCTCAATCTGATTTTTTTCAGGCAAAATATCCGCCACTTCGCCGATTGCCAATTCCACATTTTTATATTTTTCAAAAATAGTTTTAAGAGGAATGGCGGCGGTTGAAGCCAATAATTCAAATTGTTCCCGGGAAAGCTCTTCTTTTTCCGGCAAAAAAGCGGCCGCCACTTCGTAATAAGCCGGCGTGTATGAATGGAAAGAATTCCGGTCAATCAGGGTAATTTTCGCTTCCGAAGGCAGGTATCTGGCTAAATCCAAAGCCGCTCTCACGCCGGCAAACCCCGCTCCCAAAATAACGATATTTTGTTTTACCCCGTTAGAAGTTGTCATATCTTTTAATTTTAATTAACAAAAAATAATAAAACAAGCAAAAAAAATTTCTGATCAAAAAAAAATAAGACAGTTAGATAAACTGTCTTATTGTTGTTAAAACCGATTGATGCAGCTCTTCAATTGATAACTGTCCTTCCAGTTTTTTGTACGAATAAGAATTAATGGCCTGAAAATAATTAACAAATCCTTCGCGAACTTGATTGTGAAAAATAACATCTTCAGTTTCAAACCGATCGCGCTTTTCCGTATTCATATTCCGGCGCAAACCGATCTTCGGATCAAGATCAAGCCAAAAAGTAAAATCCGGACGCAACCCTTTAGCGGCATATCTGTTTAACCATAGAAAATTTTTCGGCTCGATTTTCCGGCCTCCGCATTGATACGCAAAAGTGGAAGCTTCATAACGATCGCTGATCACGAACTTTCCGGACTCTAAAGCCGGTTTAATCGTAAAATCAACATGCTGGGCCCGATCCGCCGTAAAAAGAAGCAATTCCGTTCTTTCGGAAAATGATTCTTGATAATTTTTATTAAGCAGAATTGATCTTATCTCTCGGCAAATTCCTTCGTCGCCTCCGGGTTCTTTGGTTAGTAAAACATCATAGCCGTTTTTTTTCAGCCATTCAAAGAGTAAATTCGCTTGGGTGCTTTTTCCGCAGCCTTCCCCGCCTTCAAAAACAATGAATTTTCCTGTATCCATATCGCCTCCGATATAAATGAACTTATTTATTTAAAAAATATCATTATAAAAAAAATAAATCAATCCCGTTAGAAATAAGACTAATTTCCTTCAACAATAATTTTATTTATGATAACCGGCGCCAATGGCTTGTCATTAGCGCCTACTTTCACCCGGCCGATATTTTGGACGACATCATCTCCTTCCGCCACTTTGCCGAAAATAGTGTAAAGCTTAGGCAAAGATTTATCTTCAAGCATAATAAAAAATTGGCTGGAATTAGTGTCAGGCCCGCGATTAGCCATCGCGACCGCGCCTTTTAAATATCCGCGCTGATAACTTTCCGTATTTAAATCAAGTTCGTCTTCAAAATCGCCGCCGTAAATGGAATTGCCGCCGGCGCCCGTGCCGGTCGGATCGCCTCCCTGAATGACAAAACCGCTTACCACCCGATGAAAAATAACGCCGTTATAATATCCTTTTTTAGCTAAACCGATAAAATTAGCCACGGTTTTCGGCGCATCTTTAGGATAAAGTTCTATCGTAATATTACCCATGCTCGTTTCCAGCGTCGCGCGCGGATTCATCCCGTTAGAAATTTTACGCTGTTTCGCGGCGCTATTCTCAACATCGCTCAACTCGTTATTTTTAACGGGATTCAAATCCTCCTTAGAATTTTCGTTTGCTTCCTTCATATTATTATCTCCGATTTTTAGCTGATAAATAAAATAATACGCGCTTAAGCCCAAAATTAAAATTATGGCTGAAATTATGTATTTTTTCATAAATTACGGAATTTACGGCCTTATTAATTTATAAATCTCATCTTCAAGGCAAAAGAATTCCGGAGATCGTTTATTGCGCGGCTTGGCGAGAGTGTTCGTAATAATCCTTTCTATTTTTCCGGGCCGCGGGGTAAGCACGGCGATTCTGTCAGCAAGCTCCAGCGCTTCCTCTATGAGATGGGTCACCATAATAATGGTTTGGCGGGCGCCAGCTTCAACAAGCTGGCGCCCTTTCCAAATATGCGAAAATTCTTTGCGAAGCTCTTCAGCGGTGAAAGAATCAAGCTCCGAGAATGGTTCGTCCATAAAAATAATCTTAGGATCGGTTGTTAATGCCCGGGCGATGCCAACGCGCTGTTTCATCCCTCCCGATAATTCTTTTGGGAAAGAATCGGCAAAATGCTTTAGATTAAACCGTTTGAGTTCATTTTCTACCCGTTCTTTAATAATGTTTTCCGGCGTATGCCGCGCTCGGAGCCCGATGGCGATATTTTCAAATACGGTAAGCCACGGGAAGAGCGCAAATTGCTGAAATACAAAGCTGAAATCAGACGGCGTAATGCCGCTGCCGTATCCGATTTTTCCTTCATACTCCGATTCAAGGCCGCTCATAATGCGAAGAAGCGTTGACTTGCCTGACCCCGAGGGCCCGAGGATTATGAAAAATTCTCCAGCGGCTATTTCAAGATCAATGCCTTTAAGCACAGGGAGTTTCTGCCCGCGATCTTCCTGAAAATTTTTTGAAATATTTTTTAAAATGAGCGTAGGATTCATATCAAAGTTTCAGTTTCTTTATTACGAAATGTTCAATAGCAAGAAAAAGAACAAGCGTAATTAATAATCCTGTTTCCGCTAACCGAAGATAATGTTTTGAAGCAAAAAAAGCTGCTCCAGAAAAATATCCGAGCCCGCCGACTATAATCATCCAAGGCACAGCGGAAATAAAATCAATTTTAATAAATTTTTTCCAAGAAAAGCGAAGCATGCCTAAACGCGTTAAGAGCGCATGATGAAAGCCGAATGCAAATTTTGAAATAAAAATAGTGCGGTATGAACGATTAAGAAGATGAGCGTCAAGCGGCTTCGCGATTCTTGCTATCCAGCGGGCTACAAAAGATAAATTGGAATTATTATTAATATGATTATCCATCAGGCAGCCGAGCAAATACCACAGTAAATCTCCTATTAATACGCCGGCCAATGCAAAGAACATTAAATCGCCGATATTAAAAAAACCTTGATGCGCAAGAAACGAAGAAGTAAACAAAATAATGTCTCCTTCAATTA
This sequence comes from Candidatus Niyogibacteria bacterium, assembly GCA_016186495.1. Taxonomy (GTDB): domain Bacteria; phylum Patescibacteriota; class Minisyncoccia; order JACROR01; family JACROR01; genus JACPLO01. The sequence goes on along the minus strand of JACPLO010000002.1, from coordinate 37,819 downwards.
TCATCCCGATAAATACAAGCGCATACCCCAAACTTCGCCAATGTGTAAGATATGAAAAGATAATCGAGTTCATATTATTCTTCCATTTATTCTTCCATCAAACGATGGCTTCGCTCAAGAAGCGGAAGCCAAAATATTTTATTAACGCTGAATATAAAGAGAAGAAGCCCAATTATTCCAAACACAGTTATGAAGGTGTCTTGAGCATAGAGAGAGAAAAAACTGCCGAGTCCGGTCCGCGCCGCTACGATTATTTCCGTGGCAACCAAAGCTTCCCATCCTTCGCCCAGGCCAATAATTGACCCGGTGATAAGGCCGGGAAGGCTGATTGGCCAGAGAAACCGGCGAAGATAATCAAAACCGCGAAGTCCCGCAATGGCCGCGGCTTCTTCCCAATCTTTACGCATAAGCTTTAAAGAACTGATAAGCGAGAAAAAAATCGGCCAGATAATAGTCAAAATTAAAAATACGATAACGGTTATTGCTGACGGCCCCCAGAGATAAACTGCGAGCGGCAAGGCCGCGAAAGTCGGAAAACTCTGCAAGACATCAAAAATAGGAAGCGCGACAAGAGCTCGCCGCCCCCGATAAAGTAAGACTGCGCTCGTCCAAGCAAGTACAGCCGCGATAAGATATGCGGCGAGCAGTCTTAAGAAAGAAACAAAAAGATTGGCGAAGAGCTTCGCGGTGCTAATTTTTGCATATTGCGAAAAGAGTAAAAGAAAAACAAAAGGAATAAAAATTATTCCGATAGTTATTAAAAGATGTATCCGTGAATGATAAATAATGTGCCGCGGTTTTTTCATGAGGACTTGAACGTTAGCAGAACAACTTTCATAACATAATATTAACATTTTTTAATCTCCATTGATAAATAAGCAAGCCGCATGAATTATGATTGTAAAAAATCTAATCTTGGAGTCGAGGAGAAGATTCGAACCTCCAACCTGTTTACCCCGTTAGAAATGCCGATGAGCCGACGGAGGGATTTGAACCCACGACCTACGGTTTACAAAACCGTTGCTCTACCACTGAGCTACGTCGGCATTTCTAACGGGGCGGGCAAAACCATTGCTCTGCTTTTGAGCTACCTCGGCTTAGGTTTTTCTCCTTCTTTTATTTCCTCTTTTAAACCGTTTTGATGTTCGTTTATCTCCTGCCAGTATTCATAATTGCGGCCATTATTTTTGTTTTGGACGTTCAAAATCCGCCTGCCTTTCAAATGGTCGGTTATTTTTTGAAGGCGGCTCTCTATTTTAAGGATTAAAAGGCGCGACCGCCTGACGGTTTTTTCCGAAGTAACGTAAAATATCGGCACGCAACTGCTCTGAACGCGCCGGAAAGACGGAATAAGAAAACCAAAAATAAATCCGTCCAAAAATGAACGGCTCCCCGCTAAAACCGAAGAAATCTCTTCCGGCGGCAAAGAACGGACGCGCGGCCAATGCCTGAAAATAGTCGTTAAAATTCCAAAAAAAGAAACAATAATTAAAATTAAGAAAAAAAACATAATTTCAGCTAAACAACAAAGCGCGCAAAACGGGAAACAACGATGTTCTCGCCGAATTTCTGGATAGTTTCCTTGATATATTCTTCCACCGTAATATCCTGATTTTTGACGTAAAACTGGGAATAAAGGCTTTTTTCTTTTAGATAAGTTTCCAGTTTGCCGTTAACAATTTTTTCTTTTATTTCCGCTGGTTTGCCCGTTTCCGCGGCCTCTTTTTCAAAAATTTCCCTCATTTCTTTTTTAATTTCCAACGGCGCCTGATCTAAAGACAAAAAATGGGGATCCATCGCCGCGATATGCATCGCGATATTTCCGGCAAATTCTTTAAAAGCGTCATTTCGCGCCACAAAATCGGTCTCGCATCTTACTTCCGCCAAAACGCCTATTTTTCCTCCCAAATGGATATAAGACGCCACTAAACCGGAACTGGTCCGGCGGTCACTCTTCTTGTCCGCGATTCCGGCGCTCTCTCTTTTCAAAAACGCCAAAGCCCGGCTAAAATCGCCTTCCGCTCGTTCTAAAGCTTTTTTACAAGCCATTACCGAAACATTGGTTTCTTCTCTTAATTTTTTAACAATATCTAAATTATTCTTCATCCCGTTAGAGATAGGAAATGATTTTAATCATTTCCGTAAATTATTCTTATAATTTCTAATTATCATTATTAAAGATATTTTTAAATTCCGTTAAAAAATAAAGTCTTTAATCTCTAACGGGATTCATTTTTTTATCAGAATTTTTTGCTTTTTTTCCTTATTGCCTTCATGTCTTCGGCGCATCGGTAATTTCTTGATAAGCCTCGGTAATTTTTGACAATAAATAATCCACGCTCGCCCGGGAAGCGTCATTGGCCGGAATAGGATAAGAAATATTTTCCGGATTGCTGTCGCTATTCAAAATAGCGACCACGGGAATTTTTTTATCCGCCGCTTCTTTGGCGGCTGTTTTTTCATTTTCAGGATCAACAATTAAAAGAGCGTCGGGAAGTTTTTTTAACGCCAGCAAACTGTCAAAATTTCTTCCCAGTACCGCTAATTCTTTCGCGATTTCCAAACGTTCCTTTTTGGTGTATTTTTCCAGGCCGCCGCTTTCTTTTTCATTTTTTAAATTCTCATAATAATCCATTCTTTTCCTGATGACGGGAAAATTAGTGATAAAACCGCCCAACCAGCGTTCATTCACATAAGGCAGGCCGGCTTCTCGCGCCGCCTTTTCCACGATATCGCGAATAGCCGGTTTAGTTCCCACTAAGACAACGGTTTTCTTCTCTTTTCCCAACTCTCGGATAAAAGCCGAAGCTTCTTTCAGTTTCACTTTTATTTTTTCCAAATCAAAAACTTCCGCGTTGTTCCGCAAACCGAAAATATAAGGCGTCATTTTAGGATGCCGCCGGCTTCGCGAATAGCCGAAATGCACGCCGGCTTTAAACATTTTTTCCAGCTCTTGATCAAAGCGTTCGGGAATGGCGGATTCGGCTAAAACCGCGGTTTCCTGCCCTTTGGCGGTTAAATCTGATTTTTCTTCGCTTTGAATGACAGCCAAATTATTATTTTCATTTTTATTTTGATTTTCTTGGTCAGTTACAACCATAAATAATATCATAAACGAAGTCTTGTGTTTTTGCAACTAAAAAGATAAAATAGCTTTATGAAAAAAGACATCCATCCCCAATACTATAATGAGGCCGTTATTGAATGCGCTTGCGGCCATAAAAAAACCGTGGGTTCCGTTAAAAAAAATATTATGGTGGAAATTTGCGGCGCTTGCCATCCTTTTTACACCGGAAAAGAAAAATTGATTGATACCGCCGGACGAGTGGAAAAATTCAAAGCGCGCCAGGAAAAAGCCAAAGCCAAATCCCGAAAAACAAATAAATGAATAATCCGGAATCTGAAAAATTAAAACAAGAGTATGACCGGTTAATTAAAGAACTCTCGCAAAATTGGACTTCTGAAAAATCCCAAAAACTGCAGGAACTTTCCCGATCAATTGCTCAAATTTCAAAAAAAGAAGAAACAGCTTCGGAAGAAAATCCTAAGACGATTATTTTTGAAATCAGGGCCGGCGCCGGCGGCGAAGAAGCCGCTCTTTTTGCCAATGATCTGGCCGCGATGTATGTAAAATACGCGGGGAAAAAAGGTTATAAAATTTCCTTAATCAACGAATCAAAAAGCGAACAAGGCGGCTGTAAAGAAGCGGTTTACGAAATTGAAGGAAAAGGCGTTTACTCGCGCCTTAAAAATGAAAGCGGCGTCCATCGCATCCAGCGCGTGCCAAAAACGGAAAAAAGCGGCCGCATCCACACTTCCACCGCTTCCGTGGCGATTCTTCCCGTTTATCCGGAAAAAAATTTGGAAATAAAACCAAATGATCTGGAAATCAGTTTTACGCGAGCGGGCGGGCCGGGCGGCCAAAACGTCAATAAAGTGGAAACAGCGGTCCGTCTTCTTCATAAACCCAGCGGACTGATCATTTTTTCTTCCGCCGAAAGAAGCCAGCAAAAAAATCGCGAAAAAGCGATGAGCATTTTGAAAGCCAAACTTTTGGAAGAACAGCGCTTAAAAGAAGAAAAAGAATCGCGCGAAGCGCGGCGCGAGCAAATCGGCGCCCAGGAACGGGTGGAAAAAATAAGAACTTACAATTTTCTTCAAGACCGCGTCACCGACCACCGGCTTAAGAAATCTTGGCATAATCTGGATAAAATAATGGCCGGCGATCTTGATCCAATTATTGAAGCTTTTAAAAATTAAGATTCCGTTAAAATATCAATCTGATCTTGATATTTTTTAGCCAAAGCCATCACGTCGTCGCCGTAAAAAGCGTAAGCCGGCTTATTCCAATTGCCGCCGGCTAAATATCTTAAAGCTGCCCGGCGTTCCGCGGTAAATCCTCCGGCCGCCGCGCCGTTGTCTTTAAGCAAAAGCGCCGCGGCCATAAAAGCGTCTTCCGGACTCCACGGGTCCGGAGGATTATGGCCGGTATATTGAGCGATCAATTTTTTATATCCCGTATTGCCAACCGGATCCCACCAAGTAGCGGGCATAAACTGCGCCGGCCCCATGGCTCCGCCGCAGCCGTAATACGGCGCTTTGGAAACCGGCCTTGAATCAGGACTGTCAATAAATAATTCTGAAATAATCGCTAAAAAAGCGGTTTTTTGTTTTTCCGCCGACTTATTGTAGCCGATTCGGCGATAACAATCGTACATGTCAGTTTTCCAATTTCCGGACCCTAAATTAGCGCCCAATTCGGATTCTTCGGCAATTATTCCCAAAAGAAAAGCTGGGCGCACGCCTGTTGCCTTAAATGAGATATTGGCGTATTCAATGGCTTTTTCAAAAGGAATGGCGTCCGAACCACGCAAAATAAAAAGTTGATTTCTGATTTGAGCAATATCTTTCTTCCGACTGGCCAAAAGCTTTTGGTATTCATTTTCTTCGCCGCGCGTAATTTCTAAAATCTTTTTCTTTTCTTTTTCTCTTTCTTCAGTTCTTTTTTTCTCAAGCTCCTGCAAATAACGGAGTTCTGATTCTTCTTTCTTTTTTTCTTCCAGAATAGACTTCTCTTCTTCAGTATTCTCTTTTGTTATTTTAATTTCGTCAAAAGAATCCTGAATGAATTTTTGAAGAAAATCCAAAGAATCCATATTCACGAAAAAATCGGAAAGATTTTCATAACCCAAAATAATCTCCACTAAAGTGGTGTCTCCAAATTCATTCAATTGCCGCAAAAGCTCGGCTAAAGATTCTTTTTCGCGCTCTTGTTTGTCTAAAAGTTTAACAATAAATTTAGATTTTTCTCCGATTGATGAATTAAGATTATCAATCGTCAGAGTTCTGGCTTTAATGGCCAGTTTTGCTTTTTTAATCTCGGCGTTAATAATGGCGATATCGCGCTCCAAACTGGCGGTTTCCCCTTGTTTATTTTGAATAATAACCATCAATCCGCCAATCTGTTCTTCCACTTCCTTTTCTTCTTCCAGCAGTTTAGCCCGTTGTTCCAAAATCGCGGCCGGATCAACCCCGTTAGAGGTCCGATTTGCTAACGGCAAACCGGCAGATTCCTCCGGAATCTTACCTCTAACGGGGTCAACGGTTTGGCTTTGAGAAAACGCGGAACGGACGCTTAAAAAAGCGCCCGTTATAAAAATAAAAATTAAAACAAAAGTTTGAAATTTTCTAAAAAACATTACGCTTTTACTTTTTTTCACTTTTTGATTTTTCCAACGGCTTTTCCGGCAATTTTTCCGATAACGCCGTTGCGCCGGCTTCTTCATCTTTTTCTTTTTTACCTTTCGCTTCCACTTCAATATCTTCAAGAGCGAGTTCTTTTTCTTCTTCTTTTTCTTCTTCCTGCGCTTTAACCAAAACGATGACTTCGTCTTTTTCCGCCTTGATTTTAACGCTTTTTTCCAAATCAAGATCGCCGACAATAAAATGATCGTTTAAATTCGCCAAGCCGGAAATATCAATTAAAATTTCCGAAGGCAAATTCTGAGGCAAGGCTTCAACTTCAAGCTCATGCACGACTTTTACCAAAATGCCGCCTAAATTTTTCACCGCCGGAGATTCCCCTTTAAAAACTATCGGCACGGCCGTTGTAATAAGTTTATCCATTCTAACGGCGTAAAAATCAATATGAAGCGGCTCGCCTTTTAAAGGATTAAACGCCACATCCTGGATTAAAACATTTTTTTTTCCGGCCGGAGTTTCCAATTCTATCACCGAAGAACCGCCCGCTTCATTCCATACTTTTTTAAATTCATTATTTTCCACGCTGAAAAGCGTATTCTCTTTTTCGTTTCCGCCGTAAAGAACAGCGGGAATCAAGCCTTGCTGGCGCAAAGTTTTTACTTTTTTTCCTTTAATTTTCCGTTCCTGAACTTTTAGCAGCATAAAAACAGTTTAATAAAAAACAGCTAAAAAATCAACTGCCTGTTTAATCAATTTTAAATCCTATTGACGCTGTTGAATAGCGTTAATTTTTCTTTTACTTTTTCTTCCACGGCCTTAATTGCTTCCGAAAATAATTTATAAGGCGTGGTTTCTTCGGGTTTTTGTGCGAGAGTTCGGCGCAAAGCCGCGCTGTAAGCCACTCTTATTTCCGTATTGACGTGAATGTTGCTAATGCCGGCTTTAATCGCTTCTTTTATTTGATCATCGGGAATGCCGGAGCCGCCATGAAGAACCAAAGTAATTTCCGGCAATGCCTCGTGAATTTTTCTGATCCGTTCAATGTCCAATTTCGGTTCATTGGCGGCAATGCCGTGAATGTTTCCGACCACCGGCGCCAGACGGTCTACACCGGTTTTTTTGACGAATTCTTCGGCTTCTTTTATTTTTGTAAAATCTGCCGGTTTTATTTCAACAACTTCTTTCTGAATTTTTGATTCGCCTCTTAAAAAACCAAGTTCGCCTTCCACGGAAATATTTTTATTTTTAGATTTGGCGTATTCCACCGCTTCTTTCGTCCCTTTGATATTTTCTTCAAACGGCTCGGTTGAAAGATCAATATGAATTGATTCGTATCCGGCATCCGCCGCTTCCTTAGCCGAAGCAACGCTTTTACAATGATCCGCGTTTAAAAAAATCGGCAGGCCTGTTTCTTCGCGAAAAGCCCTGATCAGATAAACCGCCTGCTTTAAGCCGATAAAACCACGTTCTCCTTCGGAGGTGCCGATATGAATAGGAGCCATCGCGGATTGAGCTGCGTTTAAAATAGCGCGCAGCTGCTCCAGATTGGAAATATTAAAATGCCCCAAGGCCCAGCCCTCTTCTGCCGCTTTTTTTAAAAATCCGTTTAAGTCCGCCATATAATTAAATTTTCTCCGGCTTATAGTATGAAGGGGCTTCTTTCAGATATTGTTCCAATTGAGAACGGGAAAGAAGGCCGGCTCGCGCGCCAACCTGCTGAACCACGGACATAGCATTAATGGGAGCCCAGCGAAGCGCATCTTCAATGAATTGGCCGCAAGCCAAAGCGACGACAAAAGTGGAAGAAAAAGCGTCGCCCGCGCCGGTTCTTTCAAAAGGCGGCTTCGGGTCAGGATATGGCGGCATAAACCAGGCATTCACGCCGTCAAAAGCGTACGCGCCTTTAATGCCGTCGGTAATAACGGCAATTTTCGGCCCTAATTCCCGAATCATAAAAAGAAGTTTTTTAACGTCATTTTCTTCTGTTTTTAAAATCCTCTGCGATTCTTCTTTATTGCACAAAAAAACGTCGCTTCGCCGATAAATCTCCTTCAGCGCTTCCACGCCCATTTTCATCTGAAAAGTTCCGGGCTGGAACGCGACTTTAATCTTCGGATGTTCGGATAAAAATTCTTCAACTTTTTTATGAAAAGACGAAGAATTTCCGCCAAGAGACGATAAATAAATCCAGCCGGGGCTGTTAATGTCGGGTAATTCGTATTTAAATTCTTCATGTTTTATCAAAATAGTCCGGTCATCCTCAAACCATAAAATATAATGGTAATTCGTTTTTTGGCCTTTATGGATTTTAATGAATTTTAAGGCAACGGCTTCTTTTTTTAAAACAGCAAGACATTCTTTGCCAAAATAATCACCGCCGATGTTGGAAACGAGCGCGCTTTTCAATCCGAGGCGCGCCGCGGCCACAGAAGCATTCGCGCTGTTCCCCACCGCCGGAACGACAATAACTTCTTCATAAGGAATCTTATCCGCGAATTTCATACAAATTTCCCTCGCGCCTTTGTCAATATCAATATGCGCCGACGCTTCTTTTAAACGGATGAAAGCGTCGGTGGTCGTGTCGCCAATCGCGATAAAATCAAACTTTTGTTCAAACATTTTATTATTTATTTTCTTTTTAAAACTTTTTTGGCCGCTTTTTTAATATGTTTTACTCCCATTCCGAAATGTTCAATCAATTCATTCGGTTCTCCCGACTCTCCAAATCTGTTCTCCACGCCGACAAATTCAATCGGCGCCGGATAATTTCTTGCCAAAACCTCCGCCACTGCCGATCCCATTCCGCCGTTTATCTGATGTTCTTCCACGGTGACCACAGCTCCCGCGTCTTTTGCCGCCTTAATTATGGTTTCCTCATCCATTGGTTTTATAGTGTGATTATTGATGACTCGCGCCGCGATTCCTTCTTTTTCAAGTTCAGCCGCGGCTAAAATGGCGTTATGTAAAAGCGGTCCGCAAGCAATTATCGCCACATCCGGCTTTTTGTTAAAATCCCAGAAAATTTCCGCTTTGCCGATCTTAAAAGATGTTTCCAAAGTTGTAAAAACCGGCGTTTTTTCACGGGCAAAACGAAGATAAACCGCGCCTTTTAACCCCGCCGAAGCCATCGTGGCTTTTTTTGCTTCAATCGCGTCGCAAGGCACGATCACGGACATATTCGGCATAACTCGGGTAATCGCGATATCTTCAATGGCTTGATGCGTCGCGCCGTCCGGCCCAACCGAAACTCCGGCATGCGCGCCGGCAATCACCACATGAGTATTATTATAAGCAATCGTTGTTCTGATCTGTTCCCAATTTCTGCCCGGACTGAACATAGCGTAAGAAGAAATAAACGGAATTTTGCCGATGAGAGCCATTCCCGAGGCGACTGACGCCATATTTTGCTCCGCCACGCCTAATTCAATGAAACGATCCGAAAATTCTTTTTTAAACGCTTCCGAGCGCGTGGACTCGGTCAAATCCGCGCAAAGCACCACGATGTTTTTATTTTTCTTTCCGGCTTCAATCAAACCTTCGCCATAACCGTTCCTCGTCGGCGCCTGGCTGATTTTTTTTAAATCAAAAATTTCTTTAACTAATTTTACGTTTTTGTTAATCATTTTTAATTTTGTCCGCCAGCCGACGGATTGAATTTTAATTTTTAACTTTCTATTATTCGTGTTCGCTTTTAATGCGTCCCCATAATGTCCTTAATTCTTTAAGGGCTTCCGGACCTTGCTTGTCTTTCAAAAATTTATCTTCCGGACCTTTGCCGGGCGGATTGCCGTGCCAGCGAAAATCGCGCTCCATATATTCAACGCCTTTGCCGGGAATGGTGTGGGCGATAATCATGGCCGGCTTTTCATAAACCGCTTTTGCTTCTTCAATTGCCGAATTAAGCTCCTGAAAATCATGCCCGCCGGCGTCAATCACATGCCAGCCGAACGATTCGTATTTTTCGCGAAGCGGTTCCAAAGGCATTACGTCTTCAGTATTGCCGTCTATCTGAATATTATTTCGGTCCATTATCGCGATTAAATTCCATAATTTTTCGCGGCCGGCCAGCATTGCCGCTTCCCAAGTCTGGCCAGCGTCATGTTCGCCGTCAGACATCAGGCAATAGACGATGTTTTTCTTACTGTCCATCCGCAAAGCAATCGCCATTCCCACGGCTTGCGAAAGGCCGGAACCCAAAGGCCCGGAAGTCGTTTCCAAACCGGGTAAAGCTGAACGATGAGGGTGGCCTTGCAAGCGACTGCCTAATTTGCGCAAAGTATTTAATTCTTTTATCGGAAAATACCCCGCGTGCGCCATCGCCGCGTACTGCGCAGGACAAATATGGCCGTTGGAAAGAACCAGCCGGTCGCGCTCTGGCCAGTCAGGATTTTTCGGATCATGCTTTAAAACATGAAAATACATCAAAGTAAAAACATCCGCCATGCCCAAAGGGCCGGCCGAATGCCCCGAGCCCGCTTTGATAAGCATTTCAATGATAGATTGCCGAATTTTATTGGCTATTTCTTCCAATCCTTTGATTTTATCGTCGTGTAAATGCATGATTAATATCAACATCAGCCAAACGCGGTTATCCGTTAACGGCTGATTTTAATCTTCTAAAAGATTCTTCAATATTATCGTTAAATATCGCGGAGGCCGCGGCAATCAGATTTGCGCCGGCCTGAACTGCCTTTAAAGCTGTTTCTTCATTCATCCCGCCATCGCTTTCTATTATACAATTTTGGCAGTTTTTTCGCACTTCTTCTATTTTACGCAAAACTTCTTCGTTAAATTTTTGCCCGGCTAAGCCGGGACGCACTCCCAAAATCTGAAACATATCCGCTTTTCCAAAATAAGGATAAAGACGGGTCCAGGAAGTTTCGGGATTTATCGCTATCCCCGCTTCTTTTCCCGCTTCTCGGCATTTGGCAATAATAAAATCAGCGTCTTTTACCGCCTCCAGATGAAAAATAATTCTTTTTATGACAGGCAGAAACCAATCAACAACGCGCTTCTCAACATCGTTAATCATTAAATGAACTTCAATCAAAAGCGAAGCGTCCAATCCTTGAAGATCATCGGCATTATGCCAAACAGTATTTTTGGTAAATGTCCCGTCCGCGACATCCAAATGCAGCCATTTCGCGTACGATTCAACCAATTTTATTTTTTCTTTTATTTCTTCAAAATTATCCGCGTTAATCGCGGGAATAATATCAGCCATTTTTAACATCAATTTTTTTAATTCTTCTCTGATGGCGGACATCTTCCGAAAACGGCGTTTTCAGCCAAAGCTTGGCCGCTTCTTTGGCTTCTTCTTCGCTCAAAAAACGCGCGCCTAAAGACAAAACATTGGCATTGTTGTGTTCGCGGGAAAGTTTAATTATAGAATAAGGTTTGCCGTAAAAAACCGCGGCGCGAACGCCTTGAAAACGATTGGCGAGCATGGCTTCGCCCTGGCCGGATCCGCCTAAAACAACGGCACGGTCAATTTCCGGATTTTCCGCCACCGCTTTGGCCGCGGAACGGATAAAATCCGGATAATCGTCTTTTTCATTGTATTCAAAAGCGCCGTGATCTTTAACTTCATAATCCAATTCTTTCAGATAAATTTTAAGTTTTTCTTTTAAATCAAATCCGGCATGATCCGCGGCAAGATGGACAAACATAAAATAATTAAAATGAATTTTATAACAGAAGAGTTTTTAAAGCCTCAACGTGTTTTAAAAGCATCGCCCCGTATCCCCACTCATTGTCATACCAGGAAAAAACTTTCACCAAATCGCCGTCCACCACCCGGGTCATCGCCAAATCAACGATCGCGCCGAACGGCTGCCTTAAAATATCCGAGGAAACGAGCGGCTCTTCGGTGACGGTTAAAATTCCTTGCCAAGCCGGCTCCGCGGCGGCGGCGCGAAAAATATCATTAATTTCTTTGGCCGAGGTTTTTCTCTCCGCCAAAAAAGTAAAATCAGCCAGAGAACCGGAAATCACCGGCACCCGAATCGCCACGCCGTCAAATTTTCCTTTCAAAGCGGGAATGGCTTTAACCGCGGCTTCCCCCGCGCCCGTAGATGAAGGAATAATGTTCGCCCCCGCGGCGCGGCCGCGGCGAAAATCTTTTCCGGCCGGACCATCCACTATTCCTTGAGTCGCGGTATAACCGTGCGCCGTGTTTAAAATCGCTTTTTTAACGCCGGGATTTTGCATCATCACCGCCGCTACCGGCGTCACAGCGTTAGTCGTGCAAGAAGCGTTGGAAGTGATTAAGCCGGTTTTTAGAAAATCAACTCCCACATTAGGCGTGGCGGTTTTGGTCAGGCCGCTGTCTTTGGCTGGCGCCGTAATCACCACTCTCTTTGCTCCGGCTTTCAGATGCGGCTCGGCTTTTTCATAGGAATCAAAAACGCCGGTTGATTCCACCACCACGTCTATTCCCAATTCTTTCCAAGGAAGCCGGCCGGGATCTTTTTCGCTGAAAAATTTAATCTTCCGGCCATCCACGATTAAAATTCCATTCTTGATTTTAATCTCTTTTTCAAAACGGCCGTAAACAGAATCGTATTTTAAAAGATAAGCGATGTTTTCCAAACTGCCCAAATCATTGATCGCCAATATTTCAATATCCGGCACGCCGATAGCCTGCCGGAAAAATATCCGGCCGATCCGGCCAAAACCGTTAATCGCTATTTTTAATCCGTGAGAAACCATTTATTTATTATACTTTAAATTACGAAATACGGACAAATTGTTTTTGGAAACGATTAAGGGGAAGTCTAGTATATTATATCAATTTTTTGAATTTTTCCACAATAAACTCGCTTTCGGCTTTAAAGCCGGATGTTTGAACAAGATAAAAAGACGTCCAATCCGCGAGCGCGACTGAAGAAAAAACCTTATGAAGAAAATTTTCTCCTTCAAGACTGACATTTTCAACCGGCATTTTTTTATCGCGCAAAATCGCTTCCATTACTTCCATTCTTTTAATAATCCGCGGATGGTCGCCGGAATCTTTTAAAAAAATAAAATAAAAATTCCGCGAAAGTTCTTTTATTGATTCTTGCGTTGATTCTTGAAAATCAAATCCCGCCATCTCATTATGATTCAACTCCGGAAAAACATTGCAAAAAGCGGGAACATGGCCGGTTTCATTAAATCTTATTTTCCAATTGTAAGCCGCGGCCCGATTTTTTTCCGATGAATAAACCAGCGGCACAAATCCTTTTAATTTCTCGGCCAGTTCTTTTCCTTTTTCTTCAAAATCTTCCGGCTTTAACAACTCAGCCAGCCGGCCCGATTCTTCAAACGCGTTTTTTTCGCCGATTATTTCCGCCAAAGCCCGAAAACTGAAACCTAAAGCGAAACGCGGTTCAATTCCCAGATCCGGAAATTGAATGTAAGGAATGCCGTCAGCTTTAGCCTGTTCCAATAATTTTCCGCCAATAGAAATCGCCGCCATCGCCAATCTTTTTTTCTTAGCCGCTTGATAGGAATCAAGAACCTCTTCGGTATTTCCCGAATAAGAACTTAAAACAATCAAACTTTTTTCCAAAACGCCGTCCGCTAAAACAGGCAAACCGTAATTTTTATGGATAATAAGATCAAGGCGAGGATTGCAACCACGCAATAAATCTCCGACCAAACCCGAACCGCCCATTCCGACAACCACAAAATGTTTCGCCTTTTTCAAAACGCTTTTATTCTTAGTCGCCGGTTTATAATCAAATTGTTTGGGAAAATTTATAATCGCCCCGCGCATAATATTGTTTGTTTTACCCCGTTAGAAATAGAACGCGAACATTGCGTTCGCGATTTCTAACGGGGTTTACCCCACTAAATTAGGAGGTGTCCGCCCTTCTAAAGCAGCAATAATGTTATCTACCGCCAATTCCGCCATTTTGCCGCGCGTTTCTTCGGTGGCGGAAGCGATATGCGGCGTCAAAATTGCGTTATCAAGTTTTGCCAATCCTTCGGCTAACGCCGGTTCGTTTTCAAAAACATCCAAAGCCGCGCCTTTGATAATTTTGGCGTGCAGCGCTTCCACTAACGCTTTTTCGTCTATCACCGGCCCGCGCGAAGTATTTATAAGATATGCGGTCGGCTTCATTAATTTCAGCCGCTCGGCGTTCAGCAAATGCCGCGTGGCCGGCAAAAGCGGCACATGCAGAGAAACATAATCCGCCTCTTTCAATAAATCTTCCAATTTTTCCCTGTATTCCGCGTTAAATTCTTTCTCAAATTCTTTATTGCGCTGAAGGTCGTGATAAATCACGCGCGCGTCAAATCCTTTAGCCGCGTGATGGGCCACGCGCGAGCCAATCCGCCCCAAACCCACAATGCCGACAGTTTTTCTTGATAAATCATTTCCCAATAAAAGCATCGGCGCCCAGCCCTCGTATTTTCCGGTTTTGGTGAATTTATCCGCTTCGGCAATCCGATGGGAAATCGCCAGCATCAAAGTAAAAGTATGCTCTGCCACGGTGTCCGTTAAAACTCCCGGCGTATTGGTAATTATTATGCCCCGTTTTTTGGCCGCAACCAGATCAATATTATCAAAACCCACGGCAAAATTGGCGAAAATCCGGCATTGCTTGCCGGCCGCTTCTAAAACATCGTCATCAATTTTATCGGTTAAAAGGCAAAGCACCGCGCCGTATCCCTGATTTTTCAGCGCGGCAATCAATTCTTCTTTTGATAAAACGCGATCATGCGGACTGATTTTAATCTCGTGTTTTTCCGCGAGCTTTTTAATTCCCGCTTCGGGAATTTTCCTCGTAATAAATATCTTCATGTTGCGGGGGCAGGAATTGCACCTGCGCTTCAAGGTTATGAGCCTTGCGACCTACTACTGGTCTACCCCGCTAAAATTCATTATACATCACTTGATGCTTATTTCAATTTTTAATGATTTTATGTATAATTTATATCATTAAAGGACCCGTGGTGTAGCCCGGTTAACACGTCCCCCTGTCACGGGGAAGATCGCCGGTTCAAATCCGGTCGGGTCCGCCTTCTAATCTAATATAATTATTTTTTCAGCCATTTAGCCTGGATTTTTTCCAGCGCCAGCAAATATGCCGCTTCGCGCAAGGTGACTTTTTTCTGACGATGGATTTGATAAACGGCTTTCGCGGACTGTTCCATTTTTTTCTTGAGTTTTGAAAAAACTTTTTCTTTTGTCCATCGCTCGCCGCGCATATTTTGATACCACTCAAAATAACTGACCGCCACTCCGCCGGCATTGGCAAGAATATCCGGAATAATCATAATGTTTTTTCCGGCGAGAATCTTATCCGCTTTGTCCGTCAGCGGGCCGTTTGCCATTTCAAGAATAATGCCGGCGTGAATATCGCGAGCATTGCTTTCATCAATCACATTTTCAAGAGCAGCCGGAACGATAATATCAACCGGAAGCGTTAAAACCGCTTCAGGCGCTATCTCCTGCCCTTTCATTATCCGCTTATTACGGATATCGCAAACAGAACCTAAACAATAACATCCGGCAAGAAATCCTTTTTCGGCCTTACATTTTACCAATGCTTTAATGTCTAAAATGCCTTCGGGAATATAAATTCCGCCTTTTGAGTCGGAAATCGCGACAACTTTAAAACCGTTTTGCCGCAACGACTCCGCCGCGTATTGCCCGACATTGCCGAAACCTTGCACCGCCACCGTGAAATCTTCCGGCTTTTTTTTTAATAATTTTAAAATCGCCAAAAGAGCGTAAACTCCGCCGTAACCCGTTGCTTCAAGGCGCCCTTCGGAACCGCCCAATTCAATCGGCTTGCCGGTAACCACCGCCGGCGCCGATTGGCCGGTTATTTTAGCGTATTCATCAAAAATCCACGCCATAATTTTTGAATTGGTATTCATATCCGGAGCTGGCACATCTTTTTCCGGACCGATATAGGGAGCGAGCTGCCGAGTGAACGCTCTGGTTAAATTTTCTAACTCCTGTTCGTTTAATGTTTTCGGGTCAATCGCTACCCCGCCCTTTCCGCCGCCGAATGGCACGCCAATCACGGCATTTTTAAACGTCATCAAAAAAGAGAGTGCTTTCATTTCATCCATTGAAACATCAGAATGATAGCGCAATCCTCCTTTATAAGGGCCGAGGATATTATTATGCTGCACCCGGTATCCTTTTACGGTCCCCGCGCTTCCATCTTTCTTTTGAAATGAAATATCAAAAGAGAGATTCCGGTCGCAAGTAAGCAGTTTTGCGATTAAATCAGCGGCAAAATTATTTTTTGCCGCTGCTTCCTTAAATTCATTTTGAATCCGCTTGAAAAAATTTTCCATTTTTATTTTTTATTCAAGAAATATATTCCAGTTCTTTGAGGCCTTTTTCGTAAAGCGCGATAACTTCTTCGGCTCTTTCTTTGGAAAATTTAAAATCAGCGGCTTCATGAGCAAGGCGATTCCTTACTTTATGCGCCTCCCAAACTTCGCTCAAAGAATCAAAATCGCTCGGCTCAACGCCAATCAATCGTTCGCCCAAATTAGCTCCGGGATAGCCGATTCTCTTCATCACGTCGTCTAAAATACTGTCTGCTTCCAGAACAGCAAATTTCCAATCCGAGGCATTTTCCGATTTCAATCTTTTCTTTACTTCCTGCCAGCGGGAATTTCTCGCCTCCGCCGGATATTCGCTCCAGACATCCAAAAAATCAGCCAAATGTTTTTTGGAAAAAATCTTATAAATCTTCGTTAAACTGTAAAAAATTACGGCAATAAAAATAAAGGAAGCGGCAAAAGAAAAAATCTTGAATCCTGCGATAAAAGATTCTGAAGAAAATGGAAAAAAATTTCTTAAAATTTCAATTAAATCCATAATTTAATATGTTATCAATTACTATCAATTGCGAAAATACTCCTAAATTTCTTTTCTTAATTATTTTTTTCTAAAAGTTTTCCGGTTTCAAATAAAGTCCCTTCGTAAAACCAGGGCGCCGTTAATTGAATGCCGATCGGCAATCTTTTTTCATCGCCGGTCTGGCTGAAAGGAAGAGACAAAGCCGGCACTCCCGCTAAATTGGCGGGAACCGTAAAAATATCCGAAAGATACATTGATAAGGGATCAAGCGATTTTTCTCCAAGTTTAAAAGCCGGCGCTGCCGTGGTCGGGGAAAGCAAGATGTCAACATCCTGGAAAACTTTTTCAAAATCTTTTTTTATCAGCCAGCGCGCTTTCTGCGCGCGGCCATAATAAGCCTCGTAATAACCGGCGGAAAGCGCGTAAGTCCCCAGAATAACGCGGCGGCGCGCTTCTTGGCCGAGCAATTCCCCTCTTGTTTTGGCATAAATTTCCTCTAAAATTTTACCTTGAGCGCGCTGGCCAAAACGAACGCCGTCATAACGCGCCAAATTAGAAGATACTTCAGCCGGCATCACGATGTAATAACAAGCCAGAGCGTATTCACTGGAAGGCAAAGAAACTTCTTTTATTTCGCAATCTAAAGAACGCAATATTTCTATTGCCCGGTTTATCGCCGCGGAAACATCCTGATCAAGGCCTTTTTTCCCTTTTTCTTTAAGAGAAAAAAATTCCTTAGGCACGCCCACCCGCGGTTTAGCTCCGCATTTTTTTATTTTGTAATCCGCGGAAGTGGAATCTTTCGGATCCCGGCCTTTAATGACATTAAAAATTGCCTCGGCGTCGCCGATATTTTTAGCCAAAGGGCCGATCTGATCAAGAGAAGAAGCCATCGCAATCAGACCGAAGCGCGAAACTGCGCCGTAAGTGGGTTTTAATCCGACAATTCCGCAAAAAGCCGCGGGCTCGCGCACTGAACCGCCTGTGTCAGACCCCAACGCCGCTAAACACATCTGGCTGGCGACGGCCGCGGCCGAACCACCGGAAGAACCGCCGGGCACCCGCTCCAAATCATAAGGATTTTTGGTCTGGCCAAAAGCGGAATTTTCACAGGAAGATCCCATCGCAAATTCATCCATGTTAGTCCTGCCTAAAAATACCGCGCCAGCCGCGCGAAGTTTTTTAATCACCGAAGCATCGTAAGAGGCGTGATAAGATTCCAAAATTTTAGAAGCGGCGCTAACTTTTTTATCTTTGATTAAGATATTGTCTTTAACGGCGAACGGAACGCCAAAAAGTTCTGCCGGCGATTCTCCTTGTTTAACGCGCTTATCCAATTCTTCGGCTTGCTGGTAAGCGTCTTGGAAAATTTCCAAATAAGCGTGAATATCTTTGTCTTTTTCTTCAATTTGACGATGATAAATTTCCACCAGCTCGCGCGCGGAAAAACCGCCGAAGATTGAAAGCTCCCGGACTTTCGCGATTGATAATTCCGATAGATTAATCTTGGCCATTAAAAACTTTCTTAACTTTCACAAACCCTTTCTTTTTTTCCGGCGCTGCTTCCAGCAATTCCGCGGAATTTCCGAACGACTCAACCGGCGCCTCGTCAAGGCGAAAAACGTTTTTCGCGGCTAAAATATGAGTTAATTCTGGAACATTTTCTATTTTTGCTTCTTTTAATTTTCCGATGTAACCCAAAACAGATTCTAAATCTTTACCGAAAGATTCCTGTTCTTTTTTATTTAATTTTATCCGCGCCAATTGGGATAATTTTTTGATGTCCATATTACAATATAACACTTATTGTAAAATTCGTTTTTGTTGACTTGCGGAAAGACTTTGAAAATTAAGAAGTTTTACGAGGAAAAATAGCGGTCGGAAAATCCTGAGCGAAGCGAAGGAGGAACGGGGTACCGCGTAATTTTTCCGAAACAAAACGACTATAATTTTCAAGGCTTGGAGCACTGTCATAAGAAAATAAATTTTACAATAAGCGTTCAATCTTTGATCATTTTTAAAAATTCGCTTTCAATAATCACCCGTTTTCCCAGTTTTTCGGCTTTGGCCAGTTTTGACCCCGGTTCTTTTCCAACTACCACATAGTCGGTTTTTTGGGAAACAATTTCAGAAACTTTGCCGGAAAGCTCGTGAATTTTAGCTTTAGCTTCTTCACGGCTTAAACTTTCCAATGTTCCGGTCAGCACAAAAATCAGGCCTTTCAATTTACCGGATTTTTTTATTTTGACATTTTTTATTTTAACATTTTTAAGAATTTTTTTTAAGAATTTTTGGCGATAAGGATCGCGAAACCAATCATAAATGCTTTGAGATACCGCTTCGCCGATATTAGGAATGTTCTCCAATTCCCGGCGTTCGGCTTTTTCCAGCTTTGCCAAAGAACCAAAACAATCGGCTAAATCTTGTGCGGTTTCTTCTCCCACGTTGGGAATCCCTAAAGAACGGATAAACCGCGCCAGCGCCACTTCTTTTCTGGCGGCAATGGATTTAATAACGTTTTGAGCCGATTTTTCGGCAAAACGCTCAAGCGGCAAGAGATCGCCTTCTTTTAAAGAAAAAAGATCAGCCGCGTCCTGAATCAAACCTTGGGCAAACAAAGCATTTATAATTTTCGGCCCCAAACCGTCAATATCAAAACCCTGTTTGGAAACAAAATAATAAAGCTGTTTTAAAGAGCGCGCCGGGCATTTTTTATTATCACAACGATGAATTGCGCCGGATTCTTCGCGCCTAATTGGCTGGCCGCAAACCGGACATTTCTCCGGCATTTTAAAGTTTTTTTCTTTGCCGTTTCTCAAATCCTTGAGCGTTTTTTTAATATCCGGAATCACGTCTCCGGCCCTCCCCACGACCGCCGTATCGCCAATTTTTAATTCCAACCGCCTGATTTCATCTTCATTATGGAGCGTGGCGCGGCTGACCGTAACGCCGCCGATTTTTACCGGCTCTAAAATTGCCACCGGCGTTAAAACGCCGGTTCTTCCCACTTGGATAATAATATCCCTAACTTTCGTAGTCGCTTCCAAAGGAGAAAATTTAAAAGCCACAGCCGCGCGCGGCGCTTTGCCCGCTACGCCAAGTTTTTCAAACAAAATATTGTCATCCACTGCCACCACCAAGCCGTCTATTTCATAAGGCAATTTATCCCGCTCTTGTCCTGTTTTTTTTTGAAACGCGAAAATTTGCTCCGGCTGTTTAAATATTTTCGCTTCCGAATCGGTTTTGAAGCCTAAAGCGGATAAAATTTTATGTTCCTCGGAATGTTTTTCCTGGCCAAAATCGGCGATCAAATCGTAAGCGATAAAATCAAGCTTTCTTGATACCGTAATTTTAGGGTCAAGCTGGCGGATGGAACCGGCCGCCAAATTGCGGGGATTGGCGTAAACTTGTCCGCCCTGTTTTTTTTGTTCTTTATTGATGCGGATAAATTCTTTTTTGCTGATTAACGCTTCTCCCCGCACTTCCAAAACGCCTGATTTTAAGATAACTTCCGCTTTTTTTCCGCCAATCTCCAATTTTTTCATTAACTCCAATCGTAAAGGAATCGCCTCAATGGTTTTGGCGTTCTGGGTCACATCTTCGCCTGTTTTACCATCTCCGCGCGTGGCCGCTTTTTCCAAAACGCCGTTTTTATAAAGCAAGCTTAAAGCCAAACCATCATACTTTTTTTCCGTGAAAAGCGCCGGATTCCCGGAAGAAAACTCTTTAGCCGAAAAATTTTCTTTCGCGATTATTTTTGCCATTCGGCCCAGCCAGTCAAAAAATTCCTGTTCTTCAAAAATATCTTCCAAAGAAAGCATCGGAACGCGATGAATTGTTTTTTTAAAATTATCCAGCGGTTTCCCGCCGACCCTTTGCGTTGGCGAATCAGGCGTGATCAAATCCGGATGCTCATCTTCAATTTTTTTTAATTCGTGCTTTAAAGAATCCAGCGCCGCGTCGGAAATTTCCTGCTGATCTAAAACATGATAAAGATAACGATGATAATTGATAACTTTTTTAAGTTTTTCTGCGCGAATTTTAATTTCGGACTGATCGTAGTTTGAAAATTTAGCCATTGAAAATTAAAATTAGTATTTCACTTCCAAACTGCGGTTGACTTTTCTTGCCGCGTTTCCACAGGTATTAAATCCTAAAACGGTGATGAATGTTCCGTATCCTCCCACGCCGGTTTTATCCACCGTCACATCGGCGCAAGAACCATTACTGTAATTCACCGTAAAAATAGCGCCGTTTGACCAATTATTTTCAAATTTTTGAATATCATTAGAATCAACGCCCGAACAATCATCCTGCACTTTCGGTTTTCCCGACTGGCCGAATTCTTCACTCTCTAAATCAACATAAAGCGCGCATTCCACGGCCGAATCCGCGGCATAATAAGCAAGCTGGGAATCGCGCACGCCTTCGGAAAGTTTCAACTCGGTAAAAACAATCTGAAAAATCGCCAAACTGGCGGTAAAAACCATGCTTAGCATTAAAATTGAAAATAAAAGCGCGATTCCTTTGTTTTTTCCTTTTAACATAAAAATTATGAATCTAATTCTCTTTGCGTAACCGTGGTTTGAATATTGAATTCCGAGCGAGTTTTAACTCTTTCTTCTCCGGCAAATGCTTTTATAATCATTGTCACTCGCGGCTGTTTAAAATCAATCGTTCTTGTTCCAAAAACATAAAAAGTTAATTTTTCTATTTTCAGATCGTTGCCGGTTATCGGATAATAAGTTGAGCCATTGTCTTCCGATTCTTCAATGCTTTTATTAACGCTGTTCCAACGATAAATAATCCTTCCCCCGCTGATGGAATCAAAAGCGAAAATTGGCGATCCGGCCGGACAATCGGACGCCGAACCTCCTCCTTCGCAATTATAGACAGATCCGGTCCGAATCTCTCTGGACATTGCGTCCAAAGCGAAACGCAAATTATCTTCAACGGCCTGAATATTAATCATTTTCTTTTGAGCGTCATTAATGGACAAAATAGCCCCTAAAATAATCAAAATCGCCGCGGAAAAAACTCCCAAAGACACAATCATCTCCAGCAGAGTAAACCCCGTTAAATTTGCTTCGCAACTATTTAACGGGGTAAACCCCGTTAAATTTCGCGAAGCGAAAGATTTAACTGGGGTAAACCCCGTTAGAAACCGCGACCCGCGCCTTAATTTTTTAAATTTAAAATCTTCAGCCATAAATTTCTAATGCCAATTGGAAAGATGGCTTTCTAACTGAATATTTTGATTGCCGCTTAAAAAACGTTCTTTCCAACTGACCGTCATCGTCACTTTTGCTTCTTTGTTTTCTTTTATTTCCTCAACCGTAAAACTTCTGGTAAAAATTGAAGCATTTCCGCTCTCATACCAGTAGAGACCGATATCTGAATCATAATTAAGGGGCGCGCATGATCCGCCGCAAGAAACAACGCTGATTTCGCCGTCCGCGGCAGTCGCGATTCGGCAAGGACTGCCAACCGCGCAACCGGCAAGGCTATTAAGCCAATCATTGCCGCTGTAAATATTTTTTTCGCGCTGACTGCGCGCCAATTCCACTCCTTCCTCGGCTAAAAAAGCGGCAATCGTGATGTTATGAGACAAACTGGCTGAACGGATGCTGACATAAGCCAGACTGATTGGCCCTAAAATCGCGGCATTTAAAATCGCCAAAGCCACAAGCGTCTCTAATAAGCTGAAACCTTTGCCGGATTTTGGATAAGCCATATTTGAAAATTAAAAATAAAACTTTTGAATTTTGAATTGAAATTTTGAATTTTGCATTTTGACTTTTGAATTAATTATAAAATCTCATTCAACCATTATCTGCCCGGTTTTCCAGATAATTATTTTTTTAATATCGCCTTCGGGATTAACGATAAAAATGCCGACATTCTGCTCACCTCGCCACTGGCTTCTTTCGCCGTCATAAAAATCAATGCTGGGTTTTGGCCTAGTAAAAACTATATCTAAAATTTTCGTTTGATTATAACTTTGGCATTCGCTTAAACTGCCGGCGTCTTCTTCCCCGAAACAAGCTCCTGAAATAAAAGCGGAGCTTTGGATTCCAAAAATATCTTTTTCTCCGTCGTCCGGCTCCGCATATTTTTTATCGGCGTTAAGATCGGAAAAAATCAAATATCTTTTATTATTTCCGCTTTCACCGGCGTCAAAATGCACGCCGTAACCGGGAAAAATTCGCGTTCCAATTTCAGATTCTCCGACCGTTAAAGAGAGGATTTTTGCCTCCCGGAAAGATAAAGCGATTTTTTGAGCGGTTTGTTCCAGAGTCAGCCGCTCGGAAAATTTGGGATAATTCGCCAAAACCATTGAACTAACTAACGCAAAAACTCCCATGGTAATCAACACTTCAACAACCGTAAACCCCGTTAAATTTGCTTTGCAACTATTTAATGGGGTAAATCTCCTTAAAAAATTTATTTTATTGTTTTTCATACTTAAACTCCACCAAATCTCCCTTTTTGACAAACACCTCAAAAGGGCCGTTTGTTTGCCTTGCTCCGTTCACGAATAAAACCCATTTGTTTTGATCGGTGTTTTTAAATCCATCAATGGAACGGGGAAGAAATCCATCTTCAATTTCCACTGACACCGCCGATTGGGCCGAGGCTAGCTGGAGCAGATTCCACGCCCTGGTCTTTTCCTCCGCCATTTCGCTGCTGAATTTTCTTATTTTTCCGTTGCCGTAATTAAGCGTTAAAAAATATTTTTTTTCTCCGTTCTTAACGCTATCCGGATTTGAAGAAAATTTCTGGCCTCGCGGCGATAAGCCGACAAAAAACAATCCGCCGATAATTATCGCGCCGATAAAAATCTGGAGAAAAGCTTTTTTTATGTTTATATTCACTCCGTTAGAAATTTGTTTTTTGTTTTGCATAATCATTTCCCCGCTTGAAACCTTATTTATGAAGATTTCTAACGGGGTTCATACGTTAAAAATTATTTTTAAATACCAAGAAAATACAAGATCCCCCCAGAAAAAAGCAATTATTGCTCCCAAAAAAATAAAAGGGCCGAAAGGGATCTCGCTTTTTAAATTTAACGACCTTTTTAAAATAACTATGATACCGCTTATTATAGCGCCAAGCCAAAAAGAAAAAAACATCGCCACCAGCGCCAAAGGCCAGCCTAAAAAAACGCCGACGCTGAAAAATAATTTAGCATCCCCCAGCCCCATCCATTTTCCTCTGGAAACCAGCCAAAGGCCGGCAAAAAACAAGAAAAATAAAACGCCGATCGCCAAAGCCGGCCAAAAATCTTTTTTAAAAAAAACCGCTCCGCCCAAAACCGCGATAATTCCTAAAGGATAAACTAAAATATCAGGCAAAATTTTATGATGAAAATCATAAACCGCCAGCGTCAAAAAAATTGACCAGAAAACCAGCCACCAGATAAACACCGGAATATTCGGCGGCCAAATTACCAGCCATTTTAAATATAAAGCGTAAAAAATCAAAGCCACGGCCAGCTCCACGGCCGGATATTGCCGAGATATTCTGCTTTGGCAGGCCCGACAGCGGCCGGCTTGAACCAAAAAACTAAAAATCGGAATAAGTTCAAACCACTTCAGCTCCGCGCCGCAGGCAAAACATCGGGAACGCCCCTTCGCAACGGATTCTCCGGTATTCAGCCGAAAGATGACCACATTTAGAAAACTGCCCATGATTAGTCCTAAAATAAAAATTAAAATCCCCGCCATAATTAAATAATAACTTGTTATCCGCCAAATACAAAACATAAAACCTCCCCTTCCGGCTAACCAGAGGGAGAGGTTTAAAATACCTGAAAATCAGAATAATTATGGCCTAACATCATAGCAATAACGTCCGGCCGCATCAGCGCATCCATCCGCATCCGGCCCGTCAATCGTATTTCCGTCCGCATCCATATCCGCGTTTAAAGCCGGATTGGTATTTTCTTCAAGATCAGCGCCTAAATGATAAGAAAGGCACATCTCGCTGGCTTCCGTGCAATCGTCTCCCGCCACCGGAGGATTGGTGGAAGTAGTGTAAGCGTCATAAAAATAAGCGCCACTCAAAGGATCATCAGGCACGGCCGGCAAATAAGTGGGATTTAATTTTCCGCTAAGAGCGTCCGGATACTCCTTATTGGCGTCAAAATACAACTCTAAAGCAAGCTGAATTTGTTTGATATCCGCCACCCGGCGGGCGTCGCGGCCTTTCTTGCGCGCGCTATTCAAGGAAGCGAGCACCACCGAAGCCAAAATGCCGATAATGGCAATCACCACTAAAAGCTCAATCAACGTAAAACCTTTATTTTTTCTTAAAAACATATCTGCGTGTATATTTTATTATTTTTATTTTATCGACCTTATTTCATTAATTATCTCATTTATCCCGTTAGTTTGTAAATTATTAAATTGTAAATTCAATGAAAATTGAAAATTATTTAGAATCCCGTTGAAATGTTATAAATTGGAACAAGAATCGCAGCCACCAAAACGCCGACTCCCAAACCTAAAAGCACGATCATCACCGGCTCAATTAAACTGACGATATTATCTACAGCATTATCCACTTCCCGGCGGTAAAAACGCGCCATTGTGCTTAAAATAAAATCCAGCTTGCCGGTTTCTTCGCCGATTTTTACGGATTGGGAAATCAATAAAGGAACTTCTTCATAACGAGAAAACGCCTCGGAAATCGGACTGCCGGATTTAACCATAGAAATAGTTTCTTTTAAAATTTCCGCGTAAACTTCGTTGCCCACCACATCGGAAGTAATTTCCAAAGCGCGCACCACGGGAACCCCGCTCGCCAAAAGAGTTTGCAGATTATCGGCTATTCTTGCCAAATAAAATTTTTTATAAAGCTCACCGGCAATCGGAATAGACAGTTGAAAACGGGAAAAAGCCATTTTACCCGCGCCGGTCTGAAGATAGCGCCAGAGAAAAATAACGCCGATTGCCAAAAAAACTAAAAGTAAAATGCCGAAATTTCTTAAAAAATTGCTGAAAGCGATAATAATTTTTGTGTAAAAAGGAAGGGATTGGCCGGTTTCGGTCAGAATAGTTGAAAGCCGCGGAATCACCATAACCAACATTAAAATCATCACGACCGTAAAAACCGTTAAAACGAAAGCCGGATAAATAAAAGCGTTTCTGGCTTTAACGGTCAAATCATATGAACGTTCCAGATAATCGGCTAAATAAGAAAAAACCTCGTTTAGTTTTCCGGATTCTTCTCCGGATTTAACCATATTAACGTAAAATTTTGAAAAAATTTCAGGATACTTGCCTAAAGCTTCGGAAATAGAAGTGCCGCTTTCAATGTCTTCCAAAATCGCGGCTAAACGTTTCTTTAAAACCGGACTGGCGGTTTCAGAAACAAGAACTTTTAAAGATTCCACCACCGGCACCTTGGCTTCAAAAAGCGTGGAAAGCTGGCGGGAAATAATAACCACATCGCGCATCTTAACGCGTTCAAACAAAGTAATGCCTCTTTTATACCAAGGCGTTGATTTTTCAACCGACTCCAAAGAAATCACGATAAGATTTCGGCGTTGAAGAGAAGCGAGAGCGCCTTCCGTGGAAGCGGCGTCAATATTGCCTGATTTTATTTCCCCTTGCGGAGTGCGGGCTTGATAATTAAAAAGCATAATTTATACTAATGTTGTAAAATTCATTTTCTTATGGCAGCGCTCCAAGCTTTGAAATTATTTTGACAACGCTTGCAAGCCGGAAGGATTCAAAGAATAAGCCAGCGCGTTTTCCATGGTAATTTCTCCCTGCCTGACCAATTCCACCAAAGAACGGTTAAAACTTACCATTCCCAGATCAGAGCTGGTTTCAATCACCATATCAATTTCATGGACTTTATTTTCCCGAATTAAATTTCGAACAGCATGATTGGCGATCAAAAGTTCGTAAGCCGGAATAAGGCCGCCGGAAACCCGCGGGACCAAACGTTGGGAAAAAATTCCGATAATGGTGCTGGCCAGCTGGGAACGAATCTGATTTTGCTGGGTGGGCGGAAAAGAATCAAGAATGCGATCAATAGTTTGAGCGGCATTATTGGTGTGGAGGGAAGAAAAAATAAGATGGCCGGTTTCCGCGGCGGTGACCGCGGCGGAAATGGTTTCGTAATCGCGCATTTCGCCGATCATTGCCACATTAACGTCTTCCCTGAACATTGACCTTAAAGCGCGCTTGAAATCATGAGTGTCACTTTGGACTTCACGCTGGTCAATGATTGATTTGTCCTGAATAAATATGTATTCTATGGGGTCTTCCACCGTGATAATATGCTCGGCTCTTTCATGATTAATGACATCAATCATACTGGCCAAAGTCGTGGATTTGCCGTGGCCGGTCGGGCCGACCGCCAGAAAAAAACCCTGCCCTTTTCCGGTAAAAGATAAAAGCGTTTCCGGCAAATTAAGAGATTTAACATCTTTAATTCCCACAGAAATAAACCGCAAAGCTATTCCCAAGAAACCTTTCTGATAAAAAGCATTGACCCGAAATCTTACTTTATCTTGAAAATTATAGGAAAAATCAATCTCTCTTTTTTCAAAAAGTTCTTTTTGCCGGCTTTCATTAAGCATCGTAAAAATCAGCCCCGCGGTGTCTTCCGGAGTCAACACCGGCCTTTTAACAAGCGGAATAAGCTCGCCGGCGACTCTGATCGTCGGATGGCGCCCCACTGAAATATGGAGGTCGGAAGCGCTCTCTTTAACCATTATCATTATCAGTTCCGTTAATTCTTTTTGATAATCTTTCATTTTCCAATAAATTTTTTATTTTTATTCTGGGGCATTTTAAGGCGATACGCTTTGAAGGCCTTTTGCTTTGCCTAAAATGCTGTCGGTCTCTAAATTATATCTTATTTGATAATTAAAGCCATTTTCCAAAGATTGATAACAATAAACGTAAGAAGCAGGATTGCCGCAACTGCCGCTGGCGCCTCCTAAAGGATCAATGGGTAAAGCGGGAATAACGCCGATTCCCAAAAGCGCGTCTTTTAAACAAGAATTAACGCCGATAATTATTTCTCCTTCTCCAGTACAAGGAAAAACACCGGCCTCATTCACGTAAAGAACAAGGGAATTTTGAATTTCTTTAATATCATGTTCTCTTCTGGAATCGCGGCTTTTGGCTTTAAGATCGCGATAGCCCCAAAAAACAAAAGAAAGAATTAAAGCGCCGATCGCCAAAACAACCAAAATTTCCAAAATCGTAAACCCTAATTTTTTTCTTATTTTCATATTTTTAAATAATTTCCGTTAATTCTTCAAGCCCGATTTTTCCTTCCAAAACCTTTAAAATTCCGTCTTCGCGCATTTTAATCATTCCCTGCTGGCGCGCCGCTTTCATAATATTAGGTTCAGTCGGGTCAGAAAGAATGGCTTTTTCCAGCGCCGGCGTCATCGCGATAACTTCGCTGATCGCGATGCGTCCCTTCGTGCCTTTAGGGCAAGAAGCAGAAGGCATTGCTTGATAAATTTTTGAAGGTATTTTTATGCTCTTCTTAATTTCCAAAGGAATTTCCGCCATTTCTTTTTCCAGAATTTCTTTTATTTTTCCGGCAGCCGGAATTTCTTTCCGCGATTCCGGACAGAGAGTTCTGGATAACCTTTGAGCCATCGCTAAAACAAGAGTAGGAGCGATTAAATAAGAATCAACGCCCATATCAATCAAACGAGGAATCACGCCCGTGGCCGAATTGGTATGCAAAGTGGAAAGAACCAAATGGCCGGTTAAAGCCGCATGAATAGCCAGCTGGGCTGTCTCTTTATCTCTTATTTCGCCCACCATAATCACATCCGGATCTTGGCGTAAAATTGAACGCAAGCCATTGGCAAAATTATAACTGATCTCCGGCTTTACTTGGGATTGATTGACTCCTTCCACGTTATATTCCACCGGATCTTCCAAACTTACCACATTACTTCCCTCTTCATTTAAAATCTGAAGCATCGCGTAAAGCGTGGTGGTTTTACCCGAACCGGTCGGACCGGTAATTAAAATCAATCCGTAAGGGCGATCAAGCGCCTTTTTAATTTCTGCCAGATTATTTCCTGAAAATCCGGCTTCCTCAAGCGTTTTTATTCCTTTTTCAACATCCAAAATCCTGATAACGACTTTTTCTCCGAAAAAAGTGGGGAAAGTGGAAACTCTAAAATCAATTTGCCTTTTCTCAATACTGGCGGAAAACCGGCCGTCTTGCGGCTTCCGTTTCTCGTCAAGCTGCATATTGGTTAAAATTTTAATGCGGGAAACGATCGCCTCATGAACCTTAAGAGGTAAAACTAAACTTGTATGAAGAATGCCGTCCACTCTGAATCTTATTCTTAAATGATCGCGCTGGGGTTCAATGTGGATATCAGAAGCGTTTCCTTCCGCGGCATGGCGGAGCATCACCGCCACCACTTTAATAACCGGCGTTTCTTCAACGAATTCCAAAACCTTTTCCGCCTCTTTCGGCATTGATTTTTCCGCTTCTATCAGCATACTTTCCAATTCTCCCAACGCCTGGGTTACTTCGCCGCCCAAACTTTTATAATCTTCAAACACCGCCGTAAAATCAGATTTGCTGATTAAAAAAATCTTATACGGCATATTAATCTTGGCGGAAATAAAATTCAAAGCTTCCCGGGCGATGATGTCATTCGGATCCACCATTCCCACTTCTAAAACGCCTTCGCTGACGGCAAAAGGAATAAACCGATAATGTTTGGCGGATTCTTCCGGCACTAATTTTAAAACATCAAAAGGAATTTTACCTTTTTTTAAAGATATGATCGGCGCTCCCAAAATTTCGCTTTTAGATTTTAAAATTTCAATCTCCGGTATTTTTTTTTCCAAAAGAATATCCTCTAAAGGAACGCTTCGGGAAGCCGCTTCTTGTTTTATTTTATTTAATTCTTCTCCGGAGATTATATTTTTCTCCACGAGAAGGTCAGCAAATCGAATATCCATATAAGCGAAATTCTATTTCAATTTTCAATTTCTAATTTTTATTGAATTTAGGATTTTAATTTTAATCTCCGATCGGTAAAAAAGGATTTTTTCTCCCTTTCATTTCCGGAATTTCAATAGTCGGCGACAAATCAATCAATCCAAGATAGAGAGGATTCTCAAAAAAAGCGGTATTTATCTTTATTTTCTGCATTTTTGCCAATGCGTTGAGCAATTCCCTCGGTTCACCCGATAATTCATTTGCCGATAAAACTTTTTCCACGACTTCGGCCTGGCCGGAAGAAAAAAAATTAAAATACCAAAAGCCGGCGGCTGCCAACGCTCCAATGGCTAAAATTGTTATTAAAATATTATTTTTCATAAAATTAATATTTTCATTTTATTCCCTCGCTTGAAAATAGGCTTGGGCCGAAATATTAAACTCATAAGAATCATTTGCTCCGGCGTTAAAAGACAGCGTTTTTATGTCAATAATCCGCAAAGAATTTTCCAATTTGGAAAGAAAAGATTTTAAAGAATTATAAGAGCCGTCCAGCGATAAAGAAATAGACGCGGTTTCATAAGGCAATTTTTCTTTTATGACCACCGCCTTTTTTTCGCTTTCAACGGCGTATTTCACGTCAATTTTTTTAAGAAGAAGATTATTTTCCTTCGCTAAATTTCCAAATTCCACCACTAAATTCCCTTCGCCGGCGGCTAAAGGAACAATTTCAAGAATACGATTATAATCCCGGGCGCTGATTGAATTATAGACTCCCATCAATTCATTTTTGAATTTTCTTAAATCGTAAAAACGGCTTAAAACACCTTCTAAATCTTTAATATCTTTTGATAAATTTTTGATATTTTCGGTAATCGGCACGCTCCAGCCGAAAAAAATTCCTCCGGCCGCTCCGATAAAAATAATGGCGATAATTATTTGTTTCATAAATTACGGGCCGTATTTTATTAATTTCGGATCTAAAATCATCGTCAGGGTAAAACCGACCAGCCCTTCTTTTTTCAAAGAAAGATTGGACAGTGATATGTTTTTCAAAAATTCATTTTTTTTCAAAATTAAAATTTGCTGGGCTAAAACCAAAAACCCTTTAGCTTCTCCGCTGAACGCCAAAGATGACTGTTCCGCGGATTCATAATTGAAATTTAAAAACCTTACTTCCGGCAAAGTATTTTTCTCCAAAAAATCAAAAACGCGGGAAACGGCTTTATGATCGCCTAAAACCGTCTTGGCTGTTTCTATGGAATCGGCGATTTTGGAAAAATCTCCCAAAGAGACAAGATCAAATTCTTTTTTAATTTTATCTAAATCGCCGCTTAAAATCCGCAGATCGTTTTCCAAAACACCCTGATAAAACCACGCCCCGGCCAAAAATCCCAAAGAAATAATAAAAATAACCACGGAGATTACGATTAAAAAACTAAAACTCCTTCCTGTGCCATAAGGAAGCTTGGAAACCGCGGTTTTAGAAATAAAAGACGAAGATTCAGCCATACTATTAAATTATTATATCATTATTTAATGTGAAAATTTAACTTTCGGGATTTAATTCAGTCCTCTTAAGGCTAAACCAATGGCAGTCGCAAAATTCGGCCCGATTTCTTTAAGCGCCGGCTCCAAAAAAGCCGGATACTCCAATTTAGCGAAAGGATCGGCTAAACTGACTTCCAAACCAAATTTATTTATTGAAAAATCCTTTATTCCCTTCATTAGCGCGCCGCCTCCGGTCAACGCCACACGGCTGACAGAACGGCCGTACTTTACGCGATAATTTAAAGAAAAACTGGCCGCCTCTGAAAAAATATAATCCAAAATCGGACTGATTACTTCTTTTATCTCGCGGTGCTCGGGCTGATCAGACAAACCCGTTTCTCTTTTTATCTTTTCCGCGCGGGAAAAATCAATGTTCAACGAACGGGAAAGCACTTCGCTGATGTCTTGGCCGCCTTTATCCAAACTATGGGCCACTCTGACAATGCCGTAATCAACAATCGCCATTTTGGTGGAAGAAGCCCCTAAATCAATCAAAAGAATCGGCGTTAATTCTCGGCCAAGAGAAGACCTGACCATACTAAATATCTCCACTTCAAAAGCGATTGATTTTAAATTGGCGTTTGTAAAAAATGACCGCTGGCGCGTCAAAATATCTTTATGAATGACGACTAAAAGCGCCCGAATCATCTCCTTTTTTAATTTTTCATCCGGCCTTTTTTCTTCGGCGTTATATTCTTCCGGCAATACCCACCAATCCATCTCCACTTCCGTAATCGGCACCGGAATATAACGCCGCGCCTCGTAAGGAATCGCTTGAGCTAGATCGCGATCTGCCATTTTCGGCAGTTCAATCGTTATCACAAAACTATTTTTAAGGGAAATAGAACTAACCACTTTTTCCGCCTTGGCTCCCGATTCTTTAAAAAGATCTTTCAGCATTTCCGTTTTTTTATCTTCAGAGAGAATTGCCGCTTGCCCCACGCCAATATCGGCATAATGGCTAACGGAAAGCTCGCCGTATGTCTCCAAAACCGCCCGCTCTTTTTCTTTGCGCAGCTGGACGATTTTTAAAGAAGAAAAACCGAAATCAACGCCAAGAATGCTTTCGCCTTTTTTTTGCCAAAGATCAGAATAAAATCGCGATAAAAAATTTTTGAAAAAAGAATTTTCTGCCATCCGGCATATTATATGATATAAATATATAATAACATACTTCTAAACATTCAATGTTTAAATTATCCACACCCTGGAACGCGTTTCTTGATCTTATTTTCCCTAAAAAATGCTTTAGTTGCGGCCAAAACGGAGAATTTTTATGTGGTCATTGCCTTAATTCGTTGAATCTTCCCGAAATCCGTTGTTTTGCCTGCCAAAAAGGCGATGGCGCCGGATTTTGCAGCCAATGCGCTTCTTTTTTCAACCTGGAAAATCTCTCCGTTTTTTGGGCAACTGATTATAAAAATCTTGCGATTAAAAAAATGATAAAAACTTTTAAATACCGGCGAGCCGGTGTTCTGACGGAAACATTAGGCGAGATTTTAAGCCAAAGAGCAAAAAAATTCTTGATCCAAAACACCTCCGGCGCTTCCTTGTCCTTGATAATTCCCGTTCCCTTATCTCCTAAAAGACATCGGGAACGCGGTTTTAACCAAGCCGCTCTTATAGGACAATATCTCGGCCAAAAAAACAATCTGGCTTTTGATCCGGCTGTCCTTTTGAAAATAAAAAATACTTCTCCTCAAGTTAAAACCGCGGGACGCGATGAACGGCTTAAAAATTTAAAAGAATCTTTCGTTGTTTCTGATTCTCAAAAAATTTTAGGCAAAACCGTAATCCTAATTGATGATGTTTTAACGACCGGCGCCACGATTATGGAATGCGCCCGCATTCTCCAAAAAGCCGGCGCGGAAAAAATAATCGCGCTCGTTGTGGCGCATTAAAAAATATGATAAAGTGGATTTGATAAAAAGGGGTAAAACATTTTTGCCCTGTAAAATTCTAGGGAGGGGTGCGCCGAATGGTAAGGCAGCGGATTGCTAATCCGTAGCGGTCTAAAAGCCGCTTGTGGGTTCAAGTCCCACCTCCTCCGCATTGAAAATTTTTATGCCTTCTGGCATTAAAATTTTTAATTATAGCGCTGGCGGGACTTGAACGGAGTGATGTTATCACTCCGTGGAATTTTCCAGAAGAAAATTAAGTTTCACCTCAAACTATTGACAAGTAATGATTCAGTTATTATACTTATTGTTAGAATCAATTCCAAAATCAGAAAGGATGAAAAATAGGAGGTGAAAATGGAAAAACATAAGAAAAATTTGATGATTGCTTCTTTTGGAATTGGCTTATTTTTCGGCCTTATCAGCTTTGAATTATTCAAAGAAAAAGATAAAAAAGATAAATTCAAAACTGAAACTGAAAAAATTTTCAAAGAAGCTGATAATATTGAAAGAAAGATTAAAGAAAAGATATTAAAAAAAAGAATTGAAAATTTTATAGAATAAACAACCCCCACACTTATACATAAG
The DNA here is from genome assembly GCA_016186495.1 of Candidatus Niyogibacteria bacterium. GTDB lineage: Bacteria > Patescibacteriota > Minisyncoccia > JACROR01 > JACROR01 > JACPLO01. The sequence continues at coordinate 4,315 of JACPLO010000002.1, read as the reverse complement.
TGTGGGGGATTTCTTTTTCCTGTTTAATTTAAAATAGACGGGGTTTACGAAAAAATTTTTTCCAGATAAAATAATACATAAAATAATGACTAAGCAAGAAAAAATTCAAAAATTAATCAAAGCGGCCAACGATTTAATCGGTACGCCTTACGAATACGGCGCTTATTTAGAAAAATTATCCGCAAAAAAACCGAAAGCGGTTGATTGCTCTTCTTTTATCCGGCATATTTTTTCGCGGATAGGAATTGAATTACCCCGCAGTTCCATTCTTCAGGCCGCCCGGGGAAAAGAAATTAAAAATCCCGTTGATCTTCTAGCCGGCGATCTTTTATTTTTTGAAGGCGTGAAAGGGCATTATTCCCATAGATTATTCCGTGGCCGGAAAATTTATATCGGCCACGCGGCGTTTTACGCCGGAAACAATGAAATAATCCACGCGCGAGAGAGCAAAAAAAGCGTGACTAAACAAAAACTTTCTTCCCTTGTCAAAAAGAAGCATTTTGACATAAAATTAATAAAGAGGATTATCAGCTAATTTTAATCGCTACAAATTATGAATATAAAAACAAAAATATTTTTATTGTCGTTGTTTATCGCTCTTTTTGCCGTCTCCCCCGCTTTGGCCCAGGAAGAAACAGCCGCCGAAAAAACAGCCGCAGGAGTAGAAGTTATTAAAGAAGTCATTGAAGATGAAACCGTTACCGCCGAAGAATTGGAAATTTCCGAACCGACTCTTCTTCCGGACAGCCCGTTTTATTTTCTAAAAAATTGGCGCCGAGGCATTCAATCCGCCTTGACTTTAAATAAAGTAAATAAAACGGAATTGCGGGCGCGATTTGCCAATGAAAAACTTTTGGAAGCCGAAAAATTGGCTGAAAAAACCGGCGACCAGTCAATCATTGAGAAAGCAATGGAAAATTACGAAGCAGAAGCAGAAAAAGTAAAAGCCGCGGCGGAAAGCGTAAATAAAAATGACCAAAATGCCGAACGGCTCTTAAATAAACTGACCGATTTTCAGCTTAAACGGCAAAAATTAATGGATCGGCTGGCGGAAAAACTTCCGGAAAAAGCGCGGGAAAAAGTTTTAGCGGCCCAGGAAAAATCATTGGAGAAATTCACCGAGATAATGACGCGGCTTGACGAACCGGAAAAAATAAGAGAACGGCTGGAAAAAGCGGCGGAAAATCAAAAAGGCGGAAAATTCAAACAATTTAAAAATTTAGAAATCCTGATGAAAGTGGAAGAAAAAGTGCCGGAGCAAGCCAAAGAAGCTATCCGCCGGGCGCAGGAAAACGCCTTAAAACGGCTGCACGGCGATCTCTCTAAAATGTCCCCCGAAGACCAGGAAAAATTCAAAACATATCTTGAAAAAATAAATGGCGATGAATTAAAACACTCGGAAATTATTGAAAAATTGAAAGAAAAAGGAGATTTAGCCAAACCGCTGAAAGCGCGGCTGGAAGCGGCTCAGGAAAAAACTCTGGAAAAAATTGAGAAAAGAATTGAAAAAATCCCCGATGAAGCCAAAAAAGAAGAATATCTCAAACGGCTGAAAAACAACGACTTGCCCAAACTCCGCGTTATTGAAAAATTAAAAGAACGGCTGCCGGAACAGCGCGAAAAACTGCGAAAAATACAAACCGCGCCGAATCAATAGCCATAAATCTTTTTTACAGCCGCCCCGCTCCGCCAATTGGCGGATGCGGGCGGTTGTTTTTTTAATAATAAAAATGATCAATTATGATATAATTTAACTTATGCTGGTAGGGTGGCCGAGCGGCTTAAGGCGACGCTCTTGAAAAGCGTTATATCCGAAAGGGTATCGTGAGTTCAAATCTCACCCCTACCGTCAATTTTCAGAATCCGAATTTTATGGCACATAAGGACTATTTGACACTAAAAAAAGAATTGAGATAAAATAAAACTAATGAGGAAATGGAGGATAAAAATAAAATTAAATCGGATTTTATTTTTATTAGGATTATTTTTATTTCTTCCGTTTTTTACGTTCGCGGATCATAATGACGCGCACACCATTGAACAGCTTCAAACGCAAATTCAGGCGCTTCAAGCCCAGCTTCAAAAAATTACAGGAGAAATTGATTCGCAAACGCCCGCTGTCTCGCCAGCTTGTCCCGCTTTATCTTATGATCTTTATCTTGGACTCCGCGATTACGAAACTGGAGGGCAAATCAGCGCACTTCAAAAATTTATGGCGCAAGACCCCTCTATTTATCCGGAAGGTTTTGTCACAGGTTATTACGGCCCCCTGACGGAACAAGCCGTAAAACGTTTTCAATCCCGTTACGGCCTTTTGTCCGATTCCCGGCCTGATGGTTCGGCAATAGTCGGCCAAATCACCAGAGCCAAAATAAATGAAGTATGCCTGGCGAGAAATCTGGCTGTCTCTTCAACGGTTCCTGATTCTGATTCTAATATTTTTCCCGGCATCTCTTCTTCTTCTTTTGTAAGCAACGCCATAAAAAGGCCGGATGTCTATGATTACGGCCCTTCAATTATAAATGACGGCGGCGTTTATCGGATGTACTGGTGTTCGGCGCGGGTCGGCGGCGGAGATTCTGTCTGGTACGCGCAATCTTCTGACGGCATTAACTGGTCAAATTTACGGATCGTGCTTAATCCCACCTTAAATTCAGAAGAAACCGATTTTGAATCAAACGGCCATATCTGCGATCCGTCAGTTATTAAATTTAACGGCAGTTATTATCTTTATTATACCGCTGCCTCTCTTTCCGGGGTAAATAATGAGATATTTCTCGCCCGTTCTTCCGATGGAATAAATTGGACAAAATATCCTTCAAATTCCGCTCCGCAAGCGGTTATCAAAAATACGACTCGATCCGGAAAATACGGCATCGGCCAATCCGCGGTTTTTTTCTTAAACGGAAAATTTTATCATTATTTTACGGATATTGATCGAGGAGGAGAAATGCTGGCTTTTTCAACCGACGGCATTAACTGGACAATTCAAAATAATAACCAGCCGGTTTTTTTAACGACAAATTTCGTCCCCGTTTATCTTAAAGATTACAAAATTTTCTTCGCGGCCTATGCTCACAACGAACTTAATCATAACGACCTCTATTATTCATTTTCAAAAGACGGCATAACTTGGGATCCTAAAACTTTTTCCGATTCTCGGAAGATTACCATCAGCGGCAATCGGGGCTCTACCCATAATATCGGCATTCTAACGGATATTGCTGGAAACGTTTCCGGCTCGTCAATTTTAGTTTATTACGGCGCGGGCGACGCGGAAATAGTTCCAATCGGCGGCAGTTTCAGCAACGCCGGCAGTTGGGATATAGATATCAGCAGAATTAATTTTTCACCGCCTCCTTCGCCTTCTTCCCCCGGCTCCATCCAGGGCTTTAAATTAAAAATGCCGGGGAATCAGAGCGCGATGCCTCCCGGCGGAGAAACTGTCCGCCTTGACAATAGTTCTCCTCTGACCGCCAATCCTTACTTTTTCACCGCTACACTCTTTGTTATTCCACCCAGACAAACTGCGGAGCGGCCAACGATCCGAACGGCTATCACAGCGCGGCGCCGATTCCCGGAAGCAGCGTCTCAATTGTTGTTCCTGCCGGAGGATATGCGGATCTTTGGTGGCATTATTTGCCGTCGGCCAATGTTTATCCGCCCACTCTCAATTTCACGGCTTTTCCCGCCAGCATTACCAAAGGAAACTTTTCCACTCTTTCCTGGAGTTCTCAAAACGCAATAGATTGTTTTGCTTCCGGAGGATGGTCTGGAACAAAATCAACGAACGGCGCGCAATCAATTATTCCCGCTTTATCTGATATTTATACTCTTACCTGCGCCGGCGCGGGCGGAAGCGCAACGCAAAGCGTCACCGTATCAGTTCTGTCATCCAGCGATATCACTCCGCCTTCCGCGCCAACCGGCCTGAATGCCAGCGCTCTTCCGATTGCAGTTAATCTTAATTGGAACGCGTCCACCGATAACATCGGCGTAACAGAATATTGGGTGCATCGAAATGGCGCGCAAATTGCCGCTGTTGCCGGCAATAAATATGAAGATAGAAATGTATCTTCCGGCGCAACCTACACTTACACCGTTTCAGCGTCAGACGCGGCGGGAAATTTTTCCAATCAATCCTCGCCGTTCACCGTTACAATCCCATTCCAAACTTCCCCCGGCTCCATCCAGGGCTTTAAATTAAAAATGCCGGGGAATCAGAGCGCGATGCCTCCCGGCGGAGAAACTGTCCGCCTTGACAATAGTTCTCCTCTGACCGCCAATCCTTACTTTTTCACCAATGTTTCTTCCG